>NZ_CP142396.1:1203960-1504950 GCF_035934735.1 Sedimentibacter sp. MB31-C6 | reverse complement strand
GCTCTAACTGCTATGCCTGCAGAACCTACAAAAA
Source organism: Sedimentibacter sp. MB31-C6 (assembly GCF_035934735.1). Taxonomy (NCBI): domain Bacteria; kingdom Bacillati; phylum Bacillota; class Tissierellia; genus Sedimentibacter; species Sedimentibacter sp. MB31-C6. Next base: position 1,504,916 of record NZ_CP142396.1, on the reverse strand, counting down.
TTATACTATCTACATTTTTAAAGGACCTTTCTGCTGACTTGTATAAGTTTTCTTCACGTAATTTAACCAAACTTGCAGAACTTAAATACCTTTCAGGAACATAGGCACTTACTTCATGGTCATTTAAATTTTCAATTAATTTATCGCATAGTCTTGCACCATTGCCTGAAAATGCATATATGTGAATTTTCATTTTAAATCCTCTTATATTTTATTTACTCCCCTGACAGTTAATTTAGAATACTCAACTGATCTTTTTACAAAATTCTCTGCAAAATTAATATTTCCCATAAAGTTTATGTGGGGATATCCCAAAAACTTTGTTTCATCGGCTATAACTGCCTTCCAGCTTCTAACTGATTCTGGCTTTACTGCTAAAAAAGCTTCTCCTGTATTATTGCTATCAGAATAGTGAAATTCGTGACCGTTAATTGACTCTCCTGTGTTGCACATCAAATTATTATTTTGACTTGTTAATGTAATGTATCCGAATCTTCTAAGAGAATCTGTCATATAGCTATTTCCTTCTACTGCTCCTACCATATTGTATAAATTTCCTTCCTTATCTGTGAAGCTGTCCATTAAATACATATATCCACCGCATTCCGCAAACGTAGGAAGTCCCTTAGAAACTTTTTCTTTTATATCATCAAGCATTGATATATTCTCTGAAAGCTCCTTTATATATAATTCCGGATAACCTCCTCCAATATATAAGCCACCTATTCCTTCAGGAAGCTCTTTATCTTTAAGAGGACTGAATTTAACTATTTCAGCACCCAACTGTGTAAGTATGTCCAGATTATCCTCATAATAAAAGCAAAAAGCTTTATCGTTAGCAATAGCAATTTTTGTTTTATCTATATAGCTTATGTTTGGATCGGTATATTCTATAGGTGCTGAACCTGCAGCCAATTCATATAAACAATCTAAGTCAATGGTTTTTAATGCCTGTGTCCCTAATTGCTCAATTATGGACTCAAGATTACCTACTTCCTCTGCCGTTACAAGTCCGAGATGCCTACTTTCGAGTCTACAGTTTGGTAAATTTGGCATATAGCCATAAACCTTAATATCTGTGTTGGATTCAATAATTTTTTTATAGTATCCATACATTGCATCTGAAACATTATTTAGAATTACTCCTCTAATATTGCTATTCTCTCTAAAACTTTTAAATCCATGGATTATTGCCCCCACCGATGCAGCCATGCTACTGGGATTAATAACAAGTACCACAGGACAATTTAAAGCTGCCGACAGTTCATAGGAGCTGCAGGAAGTATTGGTGCCTATGCCATCATAATAACCCATTACTCCTTCTATAACTGAAACATCTATATTACTGCTACCTTTTCCCATTATGTATCTGCAGTTATTTTCACCAATCATAAATTTATCCAGGTTTCTTGATGGAATTTTAATAATTTTCGAATGGAACATGGGATCAATATAATCAGGTCCCGCTTTAAATGAAGCAACCTTATTACCCCTCAACTGAAACGCTTTTAAAATGGCTGCAGTGATCGTTGTTTTTCCACTGTTGCTACTAATCGCAGAAATCATTATTCTAGGTGCTTTTGATTTCACAGCAGGCCACTTCCTTTTCCACTGATTATAAAAATTGGATTTTGTCCCATCATAAGGTCATAGTTGCCTATTTTTTTAGATTTAGCCACTGAAACATTTACAATTTCAACATCTTTAAACTTATACTTCTCCATACAATTTATCGCTTCATTTAAGCTTTGTAGGGTAATCGTATTAATAACCACATTTACATGAGGATTCTTTTTTAATACGGCATTTATTATGTTATCCATGTTTCCGTTACTTCCTCCTATGAAGCAAGCATCGGGACTCGGAATATTTTCTATTGTCTCGGGCGCTGTACCTTTTATAACTTCTATATTATAGGTTTTAAACTTCTTTATATTTTTCTCTATTAAAGCTGCTGCTTCCTCATCTTTTTCTACAGCATACAATGTTCCATTATATAGCTTTAAAGCTGCTTCAACTGATATAGAACCTGTTCCTGCACCTATATCATAGACTATATAATCACTTTTTAACTTAAGCTTACCAATACTTATAGTTCTCACTTCACTTTTTGTCATAGGTGCTTTTCCTGTAACAAATTCTTCGTCCTTTATTGAGTTATGTGCTTCGTCTATAGATATGAAATCATCATTGTGCACTATCATTACAGAAAGACCTTCAAACTTCATTTCAGCAATTACTTCTGCTCTATCCTCAATTATCCTTTCATTATCATAGGACAAATTTTCTCCAACGCTTACCTTTAAGTGTCCCAATCCTTTGTTTGTAAGAATTTCACATATAATGTTAGGACTAAAATCACTGGAAGTAAGAATAAATGTTTTTTTATTAAAAATAACATTAGATATAATATTAAGATTTCTACCATGAGCGCTAACATATTTAATATCATCCCAAGGCAGATTTAGTCTTGAGGCAAAGTATTGTAGTGAACTTATTGCTGGGATATTTTCAACCTTTACATCATCCTTTTTTTCCAAAAGCTCTGTAACTTTTTTTGAAAGACTATAAAAACCGGAATCTCCGGAAACCAAGACTCCATAATTATTATGTTCTCCTTGACTTATGTATACACATATATCTTCTGCATTTGAGCTTTCGTAAATTGGTTTATTTAAACCTTGAAAATCCTTAAGCATTCTTTTCGCGCCTATTAAGCAATCACATTCTTCTAATATATCTGATGCCTTTTTATGCATATAATCTAAATCGCCAATACCCAACCCTATAATATAAACCTTCTTCATACATTCCCTCTTATTATTTGTTTAAACTCTACAAAGGTGACACCTTCTTCTTCAGGTTTTTTCAATACAAGGCATTTAGAATTTGTTTTAATGCATGACATTACCTTTTCATCAAAGCCTCCTGATGCAGCACTTTCCTTTGTTACAAGGTATTTAGCATCAACAGCATTTATCATTGCAACATTAAGCTCTTCACTGAAGGTACCCTGCATGCAGATGATATTTTTGTTAGAATATCCAAGCTCTATGGCTCTTTTCAGTGAGCTTTCCATGGGAAGAATCCTTATAAAAATCCTTTCCTCATAATTTGAAACTTTTGTGAATTTATCTAAATCCTTGCTCCCCGTAGTAAGCAATATGTTCCCTTCAACATTGTTTAAGTAATTTACTATATCTTCTACTGTGTCATAGTATATGGCACGTTCATTTTCTACAGTTTCTCTTACAATCCTGTAATATTTTAAATTGCAACATTCTGTCGATTCCATAGCATTCTGAGAAACAATTTTTGCAAATGGATGTGTTGCATCAACAACAAAATCAAAATTATATTTTTGAAATAATTCAATCATATGTTCCTTGTTAAGTCTTTCTTGATGAACAGTTACATTATTTAAATCTTTAACAAATTGTTCTCCGTATTCCGTAGCAATATATAAATCAGTTTTTATATTGTAATCATTCAAAAATTCAGCCAGCAAGCGCCCTTCTGTTGTTCCTCCAAAAATACACACATGCATTACTTAATCCCCTCTCTGAACTCATGTGTAAATGTTGGATTATATAATTCACTTCTTTCATAATCATTTCCAAGAAAATTGCCAACCAAAATTAATGCTGTCTTAGTTATATTGTTATCCTTCATAGTTTGATGCAAAGTTTCAATAGTGCATCTGAATATTTTCTCATCAGGCCATGTTGCTTTATAAACAACAGCAACAGGCGTATCTTTTTCATATCCACCTGCAATTAATTCATTTGATAATTCTTCTGTTAATCCAGAACTTAAAAATAAAACCATAGTTGACTTATGTGCTGCAAATGAACGTATGCTTTCTCTTTCAGGAACAGGAGTTCTTCCCTCCATTCGTGTGATAATCACTGATTGGCTCACATTAGGCAATGTATATTCCGCATTCAATGATGCTGCTGCTCCACAAAATGAACTTACACCAGGAACCACATCATACTGAATATTCAGTGACTTTAAAATATCTATTTGCTCTCTTATGGCACCGTAAATACTTGAATCGCCAGTATGAAGTCTAACTGTATTTTTATTTTCTTTCTCAGCCTTCTTTATAACATCTACAACTTCCTCCAAAGTCATATGAGCGCTATTGTGAATTTCCGCTTCTTCTTTTGCATAGTTTAAATGCTCTTTATTGACCAATGAACCGGCATATATTATTACATCTGCGTCACATAAAAGTTTATGTCCCCTCATTGTGATTAAATCTGTTGCACCAGGTCCTGCACCTACAAAATGTACCATTTTAGTCTCCTTACATTAATTTAAGATTCCATGATTATTTGAATAAATAATTAATTTAGTTATAATTCTATTATCCACTCTTTTGTTAATATAAAAGAGTGCTCTTTCACTTATTTTTTGTATTACCTTTTTTAATAAATCCTCCCTTATTAATATTTCCAAAACCTGTTCTGTAGTTACGCTGGATAATATTTCTTCAATAACATGGCTTCCTGCGCCATACAACCCAGCATAGCAAGCGAACATTTCCATTCTGAAATCCCCGGTATGAGAATGGGTATTCATCATGCCTCCGGCCACCTTAATCATCTTGCCTATATGACCCACTACTAATATTTCCTTGTAATTAAGCTCCAGGGCAAAATCCAGAACTTCTCCTAGATAATTGCTATACTTAAGACTGTTTTCCCCGCGTATCCCAAGAGTGCTGTCAATAAAACTTTCTGCATAATTGCCAGGAAAAGCCAATAGTGTATTAAAGCCTCTTTCCTTTATTACCTGCATTTCAACCTTCAAGCTGTCAATTAAAGCTTTCTCGCTCATAGGCTCAACTATTCCTGTCGTTCCAATTATTGATATTCCGCCCACTATGCCCAAATGAGGATTGAAAGTTTTTTTGGCGACCTCTTCACCTTCAGGAGCAGATATAATAATATTAACTCCTCCCCTATAGCCATATTCATTACAAATCCGATGAACATTTTCAGTTATCATTTTTCTTGGCACTGAATTTATTGCAGGTCCACCAACAGGGCAATCTAAACCATTTTGAGTTACACGTCCTACGCCTTTACCTCCATCTATGCGTATTTCACCAGAGTCATCCAGTTCAACATCTGCATATATTAAAATCCCGTCTGTTGAGTCTGGATCATCTCCACTATCTTTCTGAACACAACATCTTACCCCATGTGTATTAAAAGACGGATCCTTAATATCAATTATAAGAATTTCACCTCTTGGCAGCCTCACTGAAACATTCGCCACAGTCTTTCCGGTAAATATCATCAGAGCACCTGCTGTTGCGGCAGCAGCCGCGCAGGTACCGGTAGTAAAGCCGCATTTTAACCTCTTGCCATTTTTAAGTACAAATTTATCCATATTAACCTCAAAAATATTACTATTAAAAATACATATACGCAGTCTCATTCATCAAATTATTTGCATAAAAAAACTTCCGTAATTTACGGAAGTTTAAACAATACTGATATATATCACAATTAAATATTTTAGATAATCCTCCCGAAAATCTACAAACAAGCATATCCTGGCAGGTCTCCTGACTTTCGGATCATCTAACACTCACCTTCCCATGCAAAGCACAGTGGTATGGAGCATTATCACCTTTCACAGTAGCGGGGGCTGTAACAGCTTTTACTGTTTTCCCTATTAAAACAAATGTTACCAAAATATCAATATTCAATTGCCTTAATTATATATTAGAACTTTTGTACTGTCAATAAATTTAAAATTATTTCAGCAATGACTCAAATTTAAATTTATTTCAGCTATGACGAATAAACTTTTACAAATACCATCCAGAATTGTATTTGTAGCTTTCAAGGCCTATCCGCATATAACAAGGAGAATATGTTAAGATAATTTTTTTGTCCCAACACTCCTTTTTGTCTCTATTGATGTTTAATATTTTACCCTGTAAACACTTTACATACAAAAACTAAAAAGGCACTAACATGTTGCAGTTAGTGCCCTTCCTCAAATGGTTAATTACATATTACTTACTTTATCGTGGTCATGTGCTTCTTTATATTTAAGGCGTGTAGCTTTACCTCCCCTAATATGCCTTTCTGATTTGTTTTTAAGTAAAACTTTTTTAACTTCACTTGCAGCAGGAGGGTTCAATTTTGGAAGACGTTCCGTAACATCCTTATGCACTGTACTTTTACTAACGCCGAATTTTTTAGCTGTTTGCCTTACAGTGGATTGAGTACTTATAATATAATCCGCGATCTCCATGGCTCTCCGTTCTATGTAATCTTTCATGTTTAACCCCCTTTGGCATTATCACCGTCTTATTTACATTTTTATGCGTTTATCTGTCCTATTAGAACTTAATTTCTTATTCTCCTGTAATATAATCGAGGGGATTTACATTTTCACCTTCAACTATTAACTCGAAATGAAGATGAGGTCCTTCAGCAGATTCAATACTAACAACTTTTCCTATATTACCTATAATTTGTCCCTTGTCAACAACATCTCCAACTTTAACTTTTGCTGAAGATAAGTTGTTATATAATGTTTTTACATTACTACCATGATCGATAATAATTTCTGTTCCCACAATCTCAGACGTAGTAACTGATTCTACAGTTCCTGCAAATGCAGACTCAATCATTAAAGTATCTTCTGGTTTAATGTCTATTCCTTTATGTACTCTCCATTCACCAATAGCCTCATAATAAACTAAATCATCTACTGTATATTCCATTATTATTTCACCTGCTAATGGCGCTTTGATACTTTTTAAATCTAATTTAGATTCTTCTTCTTCGTCTTCCTCTTCATTGTCATTTTCCTTTTCATAATCTTCCATTATTTCCCGAACATAATCTTCATATGGGTCAACATTGGCGCCAATATCGCCTTCATCAACTTCATTTTCTGCTAAATTGCCTCCTTCGTTTGGATTTGTAGTATACCTCCAAATTAAAGCTGTAGATAATAGCAGGACACATAAAGCTATTATAAAAAAGCTTGTATCCTTATTTTTTAGTCTAATAAAGAAATTTTTCATTCTTTCTTTTGCATTTCTAAATCTATTCTTTTTCATTTGCAACCTCCTGTTTTTACTTCTTTATTATCTTTTGATAGTGTGTCCCATATTTTAAATTTAATACAGGTTGTTCTAAAAAATTTTTTCAATCATAAAATATTAATACAACTTATGACAAAGGGGATAGATTTTATGTTGAACCGCATTATTTTTGCTTTAGTTATTTTTGCTATGTTATTAATAATTCCAAATGTTTCTTTGACTCTACTAGAACAAAAATTTAGTATTACAGCTGAATTAGACAACCCTTCGGAAGCTAATGATGAAGTTATTAAAGAAAATTTAGAAAGTTCAGAAATTGATGAGCCAAATTTAATTAAAGTTTTTAATACAAAAACTAGCGAAGTAATGGTTATAGATTTTGAAGAATATTTAAAAGGTGTAGTTGCCTCTGAAATGCCTGCAGAATTTAATCTTGAAGCACTTAAAGCCCAAGCTGTTACAGCTAGAACTTATTTGTTATACAGGCTTTTAAAATATCCAGATGGCCAACCAGAGCATAAGGATGCATCTATTTGCACTAGTACTCACTGCCAGGTTTGGAACTCTAAAGATGATTTAATTGCTAGCCATCCAGATGGCTGGTTTAATAATTATTGGAATAAAATTGAGGAAGCTGTTAATTCTACAGATGGTCAAATTTTGACATATAAAGGTAAAATAATTGAACCTTTATTTCATTCTACTAGTGGAGGAAGAACTGAAAATTCTGAAGATGTATTTTCCACATCTGTTCCCTATTTAAAAAGTGTTGAAAGTCCATATGAGAAAGAAGCTCCGAAACTTCATGATTCTATGAAAATTACCGTTGCTGAATTCATTGATAAGGTCAAATCTGTTTATGGCGACTTAAATATTTCTTCTGATAATTTAAATGAAAAGATACAATTAGGGGAAGTAAGCGAAGGTGGAAAAATAAAATCTTTATATATAGACAACACAGAAATAAGTGGTCGTGAAATTAGATCACTATTTAACCTTAACTCTACAAATTTCAGCTTTATCCAATCAGGTGATAGTTTAGAAATAGTAACAACAGGTTATGGTCATGGTGTTGGTATGAGTCAATATGGTGCTAATGGTATGGCCGAGGAAGGATATAATTATAAGGAAATATTAAAACATTACTATTCTGGTATTGAAATAGCAGTAATGAAATAAAAGGAAGTTCAATAAGGAATTGCATTGTACAAGCTAATATATATATGATATAATTTTTATATAAAATTAGAAAGGACTGCAAATATGATATTTATAAATGATGTAGCATATAAAGAATTTAAAGAATTGTTAGATGAATCTAAAGTTGATTCTTATAATATTAGAATTGGAATAGATAGTTTATCTTGTAGTGGACCTATTTTTGGAATTATGGTTAGCGAAGCTACTGAAAAAGATGAAACAGAAGTAATTAATGATGTTACTTTTATTGTTGATAAAGATGTACTTGAACAATATGGTGGATTTATTATTGTATCTAGTGAAGAAAATAATGGTAATGGAGTTGGCTTAAAACCGGTTGTTCAGCCAACATCAGGTTGTAGTAGCTGCGGTGGTGGATGCCATTAACAGTGAATATCAGTAGTTAAAGAAAGGATTTGTGCATGCACAAATCCTTATTATTATTATATTATTCTGCTGTATATGGCAATAAAGCAATTGATCTTGCTCTTTTTATTGCTCTTGTTACCATTCTTTGATGCTTTGCACAAGCACCTGTGATTCTTCTAGGTAATATTTTACCTCTTTCAGTTGTATATTTCTTCAACTTTCCTAAATCTTTGTAATCTATATATGTTGTCTTCTCTTGACAGAATTGGCACACTTTTTTACGTGGTCTTCTTTTATTCATTCTATCGTTTCCGCCTTGTCTTGAGCTCATACGACTTTCCTCCTTCCCTTAATAGTATTTCTTATTAAAATGGGATATCTTCATCATCTACTGGTTGAAAAATATCATTGTCGTCATCTGGAAAATCGTCAAAATAGCTGCTATCTGGCTGAACCGGTTTTCCTTGTTGTGGTGATGACTGTCCTCTTCCACCAATAAATTCTACTCTATCTGCTATTACATCTGTTGTATATCTTTTCTCGCCTGCTTGTGTAGTATAAGAGCCTGTTTGTATTCTACCATGAACTGCACACTCTCTGCCTTTTGCTAAGTAATTTGCGCAATTTTCAGCTTGTTTACCAAAAACAACTACATTTATAAAATCCGCTGTTGGTTTGCCTTGTGATGACATCTCTTGTTTTTTATCTCTTGACATTTCCTTGTCAACAGCTAAAACCATGTTTGCAACTGCCATCCCTGTTGAAGGGACAAATCTTAGTTCTGGATCTCTGGCTAATCTTCCAATTAATACAACACTATTCATATTATTTCCTCTTTATCATTTATTTTGATTCGTCAACTGTAATCATATGTCTAACAAAATTGTCGCTTATTTTACAAATTCTGTCTATTTCATTAACGGCATCTGATCCTGAAGTAAAATTAATAAATACATAATAACCTTCTCTTTTTTTATCAATTTCATAAGCAAGTCTTCTTTGACCCCACTCATTAACTTTTTCTACAGTTCCTTGTCTTTCAGTTATTATGTTTTTTACCTTTTCAACTTCTGCATTTCTTACTTCTTCTTCTAAATTAGAAAGTAAGATAAAAGCACCTTCATATTTTTTCATCATAGTCACCTCCCTTTGGACTTTTGGCTCCTGCTTATTCAGGAGCAAGGATAGCGTAAATATTATAGCATTTAATGTTTTTTATTACAAGTACTTTTTTACTTAAAGAAAATATAACATCATAAATATGTTAATTGTATGCTATAATTGCATATATTATTTCAATATTTCATAATAAGCATTATTATCACAATAATTACATTTAAAATTTTCATCTGAAATATTTATAATCTTAGGGGCAATTTCCTCATAATTCAAGAAATCATCTAATGCTATCTCCACATGCTCTTCACATGCATAAATTCTTTCTTCATTCATAGTATCATCCTTACAATATTTTGAATACCTAATTAAATTTCATATACTTTACTTGATCTATCTCTATAAGTCATATCTAAATTTACTCCAGGATTTACATCTATTCCATTTTCCTTTAATATATTTTCAACTGTTTTATATGCTAATTCAGGAAAATTGTTTTCTTTACTTAAATGTCCAAGAAGCACTATTTCTCTTCCTTTTTTTATTACCTTTGAAACAAGATTTCCTGCTGTATCGTTAGACATATGTCCAAATTCTCCTAAAACTCGTCTTTTTAATGGCCATGGATAAGGTCCAATCAGCACCATATCTTCATCATGGTTAGATTCTATTAATAACAATTCTGAATCCTTTATACAATTAATAATATTATCATTAATGCAACCAGTATCTGTTACTAAACTTATTTTCTTATTTTTATAATATATATTGTAACCTACAGGGTTGACTGCATCATGTGAAATATCAAATGCTTGCAGAGTCAAATCACCAATCTCTACTGTTTCATTAATTATTTTAATATTATGGGATTTTACATCTCCTATAATAGGACTCATTGCCTCCCATGTTTTTTCATTTGCATATACAGGTATATCTAATCGTCTAGATAAAATTCCTGCTCCTTGTATGTGATCCATATGTTCATGGGTAATAAATATTGCATCAACATTCTTAGGATCTTCCCCTATGTTTACAATACCATTTTGAATTTTTTTCCCACTTAACCCTGCATCAACAAGAATAGTTGTATTCTGCGTTTTTATAAATTGGCAATTACCACTACTTCCACTATATAATGAACAAAATTTTAATTTCAAGTCGTCCTCCTGACTGGATTAACCAGCTTTATAACCATTAAATATAAGTATTTAAATTATATTTAATATTAACATAAAATATTAATTCTTACAAACAATATCTTGCATACTTCAATCTCAAATTTTGTATCTTAGTTCTATTGGCCGAGTAGTAGCATAGAATTTATTATATAATATTTTATAATAAAGGATATATTATGATAATAAGGATAAAACTTAAATATTTTTTTATTTTTATAGTACTTTTATTAATTTTAGCTATTATTATACCTTTTTTTATTAATACTGTCCAACCTGCTTCTACAAATGAACAAAAGGATTTTATAAAGTGGGTTGACTTTAGAGTTTCATATGAGGCAATGGATAAGGCATTAAAAGCAGATATTAATAGTTTAGATGAAGAAGTGAAATTAAATTGGATTGAAATTTTAGCATATTTAGGCACAAGATATGGCGGCAATTTTGCCCGTTATAAAGCAAAAGATATGGATAATTTAATTAATAAACTTAAAAGTGGTGAAAGTATAGAAAACCTTACTGAAGGATTAAGTTACTATGATTATTACCTTGAAGCTTATACAGCAGTTCTTGGAGGATTTGTAGGTCCATTTGAAATTCAAGTTAAAGATGAAAATAATAACGAACAAAAAATTTGGGTAAGAAAGTATGGGCTTAAAGCTTTTTCTCCTATCGCTGGAGGATATTATTATAGTCATTATGATGATTTTGGAAATTCTAGATCTTATGGATTTAGGAGAGTACATCTTGGAAATGATCTTATAGGTTCAGTTGGAACACCTGTCATTGCAGTTGAAACAGGAAGATTAGAAGCACTAGGATGGAATCAATATGGTGGATGGCGCATAGGAATTAGAAGTTTAGACAATAAAAGGTATTATTATTATGCACATTTAAGAAAAAACCATCCCTATGTAAAAACTCTTAAAGAAGGAGATATTGTTTATGCAGGAGATGTAATAGGATATTTAGGTATGACTGGATATAGCAGAAAAGAAAATGTAAATAACATAAGAACGCCTCATTTACATTTTGGGATGCAACTGATTTTTGATGAATCACAAAAGGAAACATTAGCTGAAATATGGATTGATGTATATGATATCGTAAAACTTCTGAATAGAAATAAATCACCAGTGACCTATAATTCTGAAACAAAAGAATCTGAAAGAATTTATAATATTAAATTTCATAACGTACCTTAATAATAATTAGAATTTAGAAATATTTAAGGGTATCATATGATTATAAATCATATGATACCCTTTTATGTCAAATTTTAATTATTTTCTAATTTATTAAGTATTTTAGTCATTACTGCTGCTGTTTCTGCTCTGCTCAAATACTCATTTGCTTGAAATTCGCCTGTGTTTTTACCTGTCATTAATCCAGAAGTATATGCTTTTTTAATGCTATCAACTTCTTCTTGACTTAATGTTGTTAAATCAGAAAAAACTTTATTTATATCAAGTGTTTCATATTTGCTATCTTCTTCGAAGATATTTGATAATATCAATGCTGCATCCATACGAGTTAATTTCTCCTGTGGATTAAAGTTTCCAGAACTTACTTTAACTAAACCAGTATCATAAATATCATAAATATAATTTAATGCCCAAGGATTAATTTTTTCTATGTCATCAAAAGGCAAATTTATTTCATTTTCAATCTCTTCTAATTCTGCTTTTTCTTCTTTATCTTTAGATAGATTCAATGTTTTGCTTAAGAATATACAGAATTCTTCCTTCGTTACTATTTCGTCTGGATTGAAACTTAAAGCTTCACTTACTATCCCTTTATTGTAAAGTTCCATTATATCTTTCCTTGCCCAATGGAATGCAATATCATCAAAAATATATCTGCCGTGTTCTATATCCCCTGTTCTTAAAAGCCAATTTCTTTCTATCCAGCCTTCTTTGTTATCATCTATTTTAACTTTATACCAATAATAACCATTTTCTAATACTGGCCCTTCTAAAACAACTCCAAGTTGGTTTAATTGCAAATCATGTATATATTTTCCACCTGGAACATCCCTAAGCTGATATGAATTTCTAACACCATCTGTTCTAACGTAGTCACCTTCTTCATACAAAATTATATGTCCAGAATTAGCTGAATAAGGTGTCGGTACTACTAAGGATCTGCTCGGTTTACCTGATTGTGGTAAATATGAAAAATCTATGTTATTTATTGTTTGATTATATTCGTCTTCACATACATCATAAATTAATTGCTGATATGTATATTTTTTTGCATAAGAAGACAACATGTGTGGATTATTACTTTGTGCCCATCCATTATAAGCCCATAATGCAAAATACCAATTTTCTAGAACATTTGGATCCATATTTCCTACACTTGATACAGATTTATAGGAACTCATACTCCACTTGTTAAGCAATACATCTGCACCTGCTTCAATATTGTATTTAATATCATATTTAAGTCTTTCACTGTCATATCCGCCATATCTGTTATTAATCTGCATAAGTCCTATACTTGTTCCACTTATTTTAGGACTTCCATCTGCATTATAATGTTCATATACAGATTCAACTCTTGCTATTGCTTTCAATAAAACTGAAGGAATAGCACGTTTAGTTGCAACCTCGTCAATCATTATTTCTATCTCTTCACGTGAAGGATTATAGTTATTAGCAAAAGCTAATGAATTTAAAACAAAAACAAATATAATACTAAAAATAAGTATTTTTTGGGTTGTGGTTTTCAATATTTTCATATCTACAGCCTCCCTATTTAGATTTTAATCAAATTTAAGTATATTAGTTATTGTATTAAATTTGATTAATTATGTTCGACATTTCTTCTTTAAAGCACTTTAATGCTTCTTTTGATTTTTCTTCATTTTCTCCCTTCACAGAAAAATAGATTTTCAATTTTGGTTCTGTCCCTGAAGGTCTAAGTACTAGCCATGATCCATCATCAAAGCAAAACTTAAGAACATCAGATTTTGGATAATTGAGTTTTTCTTTATTTTTATTTATAATATTATATGATAACCCAATTTTATAATCATTTATATAAGAAATACTTTTCTTAGCAAAAGTATTCATCTTATTCATTCTAAAAAAATCCATAATCTCTTTCATTTTATTTTGACCAGTAACTCCACCGAAGCTAAATGAAAGGGTTTCTTCTATATAATAACCAAACTCTTCATACAATTCTTGGAGCACATCTAATAGTAACTTACCTTTTGTATTGTAATATGCAGCCATTTCACAAATAAGCAAGGATGCAATAACAGCATCTTTGTCTCTTACAAATGTCCCTGCTAAATAACCATAACTTTCTTCATAACCAATCAAAAAGTTATACTTCCCAGACTCTTGAAAAGATTGCATTAACTCTGCAATATATTTAAACCCTGTCAACGTGTTAAAGGTTGTAATACTATATTTTGAAGCAATTTCTTTAGACAATTCACTTGTTACTATTGTCTTAACAAAAGCACCGTTCCTTGGCAAAGAATTCTTCTCTTTTAATGTATTCAAAATATAATTTAATAACAATGCTCCTGTCTGATTTCCATTTAAAGGAATATATTCATCATTGTTATTTTTTACTACTAGGCCAATTCTGTCACAGTCAGGATCAGTACCGATTATTATATCTGCCTTTGTCTTTTTTGCTATATCTATTGCAATTTCAAAGGAATCTATATCTTCAGGATTAGGCGATTTTATTGTTGAAAAATTAGGATCTGGGTTTTCCTGCTCTTTAACAATTGTTATATCCTTGTATCCTGTTTCCCTTAGCACCCTTCTTACTAACTTGTTTCCTGTACCATGTAATGGCGTATAAACAATCTTAATGCTTTTTTCTATATCTTTTCTTAAACTTAATTTTTTTATTTCATCAATATATAATGTATCTATATCACTACCTATAATTTTTATCATAGGATTATTATCAAAATATGTATTTTTTATATTCTTAATTTCAACTTTATTAATATTATTAATTATTTCATCAGCATATTTAACTACCTGTCCTCCAAATTCGTCGTATACTTTATAACCATTGTATTCTGGAGGATTATGACTAGCAGTTATAACAATTCCAGCTTTACATTTAAAGTGTCTAACAGCAAATGATAATTCAGGTGTTGGTCTCAAGCTTTCAAACAAATATACCTTAATATTATTAGCTGCAAAAACAGATGCTGTTTTTTTTGAAAACTCTGATGACATATGCCTAGAGTCAAAGGCTATTGCAATACTAATTTCATCATTTGAATATTTTTCATTTAAAAAATTAGAAATCCCCTGAGTTGCTTTTGCTACAGTTATTAAGTTTATGCGATTAGTACCAGCGCCTATTTTTCCACGCATTCCTCCAGTACCAAATTCTAAATCCTTATAAAATCTATCTTCAATCTCACCGTCATTATCTTCTATTGATTTTAGTTCATTTTTAATTGATGTATCTATATATGGGCTTTGCAACCATTCTTCGAGTTTCTCCCTATACATATTAGCACCCCTTATTTTAAGTTTAGTTTACTTAAATAGGATGAAAAGCTATCTTTTAAATCCTCTCTTTTTAGGGCAAAATCAACGGTAGCTTCCAAAAATCCTATTTTACTCCCAACATCATATCTGCGACCTTCAAATATATATGCATAAATATCTTGAATATTACTAAGTTCTTTTAACCCATCTGTAAGTTGAATTTCACCACCAACACCCTTTTTAGTATTCTCTAATACCGTAAAAATCTCTGGTGTAAGAATATATCTACCGAGTATTGCAATATTAGTTGGCGCTTTATCTCTATTAGGTTTCTCTATTAAATCCTTTACATTATATGTGTTATCATTAACTTTTTCCCCCGAAATTATGCCATATTTGTTAACATTATCCCAAGCTACTTCCTGTACCCCGATAATAGTTGAATTATATTTTTCGAAAACTTCTATCATTTGTTTTAAACATGGTTTTTTTGCATCAACAATATCATCTCCCAATAACACTGCAAATGGTTCATTACCTACAAAGGATTTTGCACAACAAACAGCATGCCCTAGACCCTTCGGATCTTTTTGTCTAACTGTATGTATATTTATCATTTTTGAAATGCTTCTTACTTGTTCAAGAAGCTCTTCCTTATTATTTTTTTCTAAATTATTTTCAAGTTCAACTGCTCTATCAAAATGTTCTTCAATAGAACCCTTATTTCTACCTGTTATAATTAACACATCTTCTATTCCAGAAGCAATTACTTCTTCAACTATATACTGAATCGTCGGTTTATCTACTATTGGAAGCATTTCTTTTGGAATCGATTTAGTAGCAGGTAAAAATCTAGTACCAAGACCTGCCGCTGGAATAACTGCTTTTTTTATTTTCATTTTTTTACCTCTGTATAAAAATAGTAAACAATAGATTAAACCTATTACTAGATAAACTCTATTGTTTGTAGTTTTTTTATGCTCTGTTGTAGTTTGTCCTAATCTCTTCAGTTAATAACGAATCCTTTAATGCATCCATGTGTTCTAATGATTTACCAGTACCTCGTGCAACACAAGAAACAGCATCATCAGAAATCGTTACATTCAAACCTGTTCTCTTTTCTATCAACTTGTCTAAACCATGAATTAAACATCCTCCACCAGTCATAACTATTCCCTTTTCACTTATATCTGCAGCAAGTTCAGGAGGAGTTTTTTCAAGAACAGAATGGACTGCATCAGCAATTGCCGTAGTAGTTTCTTCCAAAGCCTCTAACATGTCAGAAGATGAAATTGTCAGATTTACTGGAAGACCTGTAACCAAGTTTCTACCTCTAACTTCCATAAATTGTTCTTCTTCAACGGGAAATGCTGTACCTATTTTTATTTTCAAGTCTTCAGCACTTCTTAAACCTATCATAACATTATATCTTTTTCTTACATATCTCACAATTGCATCATCACATTTGTCTCCAGCAGTCTTAATAGATCTGCTAACAACAATGCCCCCTAGGGATATAACGGCAATATCAGTAGTTCCTCCACCCATATCTATAATCATATGTCCAGAAGGTTTTGTAATATCAAGTCCTGCTCCTATTGCTGCAGCCACTGGTTCTTCTATTAAAAATGTTTTTTTAGCACCTGCGTTATTGCTAGCCTCAAGTACAGCTCTTTTTTCAACCTCAGTAACACCACTTGGAACACATATGATAACTCTAGGTTTAATTAAAGAATTTCCTACTGCTTTTTTTATAAAATATTTTAGCATTTTTTCTGTAATGTCAAAATCAGAAATAACGCCATCCCTCAAAGGTCTAATTGCAACTATATTTCCTGGTGTACGACCAAGCATTTTTCTAGCTTCTTCTCCAACCTCTAGTATTTTATCGGTAGTAGTATCAATAGCTACAACTGAAGGTTCATTAATGACAATGCCTTTGTCTCTAATATATACTAAAATGCTGGCAGTACCAAGATCGATTCCAATATCCATTCTGAAACCCATGTATTACTCCTCCTGAAATATTCTTTAGTTTTTTATTTATATCATATTAGTACTTTTTAATATTAATAATTTAAAATTATATCATATATTATTATCAATATCAAATTATTGTTTAAATATGATATTTTTAAAGTAATTATTAACTATTGAAGAAGTTTCTTTATTTTCTGAACCGGATCTAACAATTCACTAAGTGAACCATCAAAATTTAATGTATCTATTATGTTTGCTATATATTTAGACATATCTACTTCTGTATACCATTCTTTGCTTTTTAGCTCAGGCATCCTGTAAACAAGGTTTGTTGTAAATATCCTAGTTATAATACCATCATTATATGCTTTATCGAATTTATTAAGTCCTTCTGTAAATAATCCAAAAGCAGAAAATATATATACATTTTTTGCTTTTTTTTCTTTTAATTTTTTAGCTACATCAAGCATAGAATCTCCAGATGCAATCATATCGTCAACTACTATTACATCCTTTCCTTCCACATTATCTCCTAAAAATTCATGACTTATAACCGGATTCTTACCGTTTATAACCACGGAATAATCCCTTCTTTTATAAAACATACCAAGATCAAGTTCCAATACTGAAGAATAATACATGCATCTTGACATTCCACCTTCATCAGGAGAAATTATCATTAAATGTTCTCTATCTATAATAGCATTAGGTACTGTTTTTACAAATGATTTTATCATTTGATAATGAGGATGAAAATCTTCAAATCCATGAAGAGGAATAGCATTCTGTACTCTTGGATCATGTATGTCAAAGGAAATAATATTTTCTACTCCCATTGCAGTCAATTCTTGAAGAGCTATTGCACAATCTAATGATTCTCTAGTTGCTCTTTTATGTTGTCTGCCCTCGTATAACATAGGCATAATAACTGTAATCCTTTTAGCTTTTCCATTCATTGCAGCAATAATTCTCTTTAAATCTTGAAAGTGGTCATCAGGACTCATGGGTACATCCATTCCATACATATTAAATGTTACACCATAATTAAATACATCTGATATTATAAAAATATCATGACCTCTTACTGTCTCATTAATAACTCCCTTTGCCTCACCAGATCCAAATCTCGGACATACTGTATCAAGTAAAAAGGTTTTTATTGGATTAGATGCTTCATCATAAATGATGCAGTTTTCGTCTTGTCTCCACTCCTTTAAATAATAATCTATCCTAGAAGCTATTTCTTCGCACCCTTTCATAGCTACTATTGATAAATTTCCAAAAGGCTTTAGCTCAATATAGCCGTGCATTTCGCTAATATTCATTATTTCCTCCTATTTTATGTTAAACAAGTTAATTATATTGTAACCATTTTTCCTTTACATTCTATCAAATATTTAAAATTTGTCAAAAAAAAGTACCCAAAAAAATATTAAGTTATTTTAATAAAAAATCTCTATAGCCAATAAATTACTATTTCACTATAGAGAATTATAATTTTTTCGCACAGTTTCAACAATGCGAGAGATGTGTACATTATCTTAATTTATTATAAATATAATTTAGCTATTTGTGTGGATAATTCTGTAAATGTAAAAGGCTTTTCTACTACTATATATCCTTTTTTTATTAGTTCTTCATATTCAGCTTGTCCACTAAACCCAGAAATGAAAATTGCTACTGCTTCCTTATCTATTTTCTGTAATTCTTCATATAATTCATTTCCGTTCATATCTGGCATTATTATATCAAGAACAACAAAAGCAATTTTATTATGTTCCTTTCTATAATATTCTAATGCATTGATGGGATTGTTAAACTTCTCTACATCATAACCTAAATCTTCAAGGAGTTCTCCTTCAATTTCCAAAACATTAAGATCATCATCTACAAGCATAATTAAATTATTAGTTATTTCCTTTTGATTACTACTAATTTGTTTAATATCTTCGATAACTGGTAGATATATTTCAAAAACAGTGCCACATGATAATTCACTTTTTACATTTATATAACCAGAATGTGATTTAACTGTACCAAATACCACCGATAAGCCAAGTCCAGTTCCCTTAGTTTTATTTTTTGTAGTGAAGTAAGGCTCAAACAATTTATTAAATGTTTCTTCATCAATACCTATACCATTATCTTCTATACAAACTTTAATATATTGGCCTGGTTTAATAGTCTCTCCATGAGTTAAATCAACATCAGAATAAATTACCGAATCTTCTGTATATATTTTAATATTACCTACATTACCATCTAATGCATCTCTTGCATTTATGATTAAATTAACTATCATGTTTTCAATTTGTACATCATTACCCATAATCATTTTATTATTTGCATTATAACTATATGTAAAGTCAATTGTTTTATCAACAATAGACTCTACCATATTATAAGTATTGTCTAAAACACATTTTAGATCTATGGATTCATTTATACTACTTCCCTTTTTAGAGAAAAGTAGAATTTTTTTAGTTAGTTTAGCCGCACTTTGAGAAATGTGAATTATTCTTTCAGCATATTCTTTAATTTTCTCAATGTCTTCAGTCTTTTGTATCATTGTAGCATTTCCAATTATACTCATCAATTGATTATTAAAATCATGAGCAATTCCTCCTGCAAGCTGGCCAAGAGCCTCCATTTTTTCCCTTTGTTTCTCGGCATAGATTGTTTGTTCATACTTTTTTAAGCATTCTTCTGTTTCTTCTTGAGTAGCTATGCAACCCGACTCATAGTATTCATTTTTAGTTACCATTATATCCCCTTTACTTTTATTTATAAAATCAATCTTATACAATATACACTGTTCTTTTTAAGAATTTTGTAGAATTTTGTTATAAAAATAAAAAAAATAAAAAAACAATACCCAACGTCGCTAAGATCGTCAAGTATTGTTTTGTCAATGGTGATCCATCGGCGATTCGAACGCCGGACACCTTGATTAAAAGTCAAGTGCTCTGCCTGCTGAGCTAATGGATCCTAGCTTTAAAATACTAACTTTCTTATAATAACCCTCAATTATTATATTGTCAATAGTTAATTTTATTTTTTTGAATTCTTTCTATAGTTGACTTATATTTTTCTAAATGTTAAAATTAATAAAAAACAAAGAGGTGGTTTTATGACTATTAAAATGGTTGCTGATCATGCTGTTTGGCCTAAAGCAAATGATGCAATTTTCGGACTTGCAGCAAAAGCAAAAGATGCAATAGCTAAATATGGTAAAGAAAATGTTATTGATTCTACTCTTGGAGCTTTAGTAGATGACGATGGAAACCTTATTTGCATGGATACGGTATATAATGAACTAAAGTCCTTGCCAAATGCTGATATAGCAGCCTATGCACAAGTTGCAGGACAACCGGATTATTTAAAAGCTGTTCAGGATGCATGCTTTAAGGAATATAAGCCTAATGCTCATATAAGAGCCGTTGCTACACCTGGAGGTACAGGGTCAATAAGACATGCAATATGGAATTATACAAATCCTGGTGATTCTATATTAGTCTGTGATTGGTTTTGGGCACCTTATGTAACAATTTCAGAAGAATTTGGAAGAACTGTAACAAACTATAAGCTCTTTAATGAAAAGGGAGAGTTTAATATTGATTCATATAAAGAAAATTTTGAAGCATTATTGAATAAACAAAAGAGATTAGTTACAGTCATAAATACACCAGCTAATAATCCTACAGGTTACAGTCTTTCTGATGAAGAGTGGGAACAGGTATTAGATATAGCTAAGGATAATGCTAAAGATAAAGAAAATAAAATTATAATTGTAGTTGATGTTGCCTATATTGATTATGCAGGAGTAGGTTCAGAAAGAAGAAAATTTTTCTCCAAATTTTCAAATCTGCCAGAAAATATATTTGTTATAGTTGGTTATAGTATGTCTAAAGGATTTACAATGTATGGTATGAGATCTGGTGCAGCTATAGGTATTTCATCAAATGAGGATTTAGCAGAAGAATTTTATTATTCATGTATGCATGCTAATAGAGCTAACTGGTCTAACGGAACAAGAGCTGCAATGTCAATTATGACTAATATATATAATGATCCATCTAAATTAAAGGCATATGAAAATGAAGTTAATAAATATAAAGATATGCTCAGAAAGCGTGCAAATGCTTTTGTTAAGGGATCTAAAGATGTAGATTTAGAAATATTACCATATAGAGATGGATTCTTTGTAAGTATTCCTTGTGAAAATGCAAAAAAGGCTTCTGATGAATTAATAAAGGAAAAAATATTTGTTGTTGCTTTGAAAAAAGGATTAAGATTTGCAGTATGTGCTGTTTCAGAGGAAAAGTGTGCAGTAGCACCGGCAGCAATAAAAAAAGTGTTAGATAATTTAAAATAACAATTAAAATATAACAGTCAACAGAAAGCCACTACCTTTTATGGTAGTGGCTTAAATCTTAGTATTATTCTTTAAAGCTATAAGTTACTTTAATTGAATTCTTTTGATTATTATTCATTTCATTTAAGGCTTGTATTTTGTAAGGAAGGCTGTATAAATTAATAAACCCACCTGCATCTTTTTGATCATATAAATCACCTGTGCTAAACGAAGAAATTGATTCATTATATAATGCATTTTCTGAAATCATACCTGCAAACTTTATATTACCTTTATATAATTTTAATTTAACTGATCCAGTAACATTTTTTTGAGTTGAATTAACAAATGAATCAAATGCATCTTTTAATCCACTAAACCACATAGCATTATATACAAGTTCTGCATATTTTTGACTTATAATATCTTTAAAATGTGCTTCTTCTTTTTCTAAAACAAAACTCTCAAGATATTTATGAGCCTCTAACAATATAGTTCCTCCTGGTGTTTCATAAATTCCTCTTGATTTCATACCAACAAGTCTATTTTCAAGAAGATCAATAACACCAATTCCATGTTTTCCACCTATTTTATTTAAAGACTTCATCATTTCTTCACCATTTAATTTTTTACCGTTTAACTTAATAGGTACGCCAGCTTCAAATTCAATTTCTATAGATTCAGCTAAGTCAGGTGCCTTTTCAACTGTATTAGTCATAACTAAAAGTTCATCAAAGTCCGGTTCGTTTTCTGGATCTTCTAGCATACCTCCTTCATGACTTATATGAAGAATATTTTGATCCCTAGAATATATTTTTTCTTTTGATATACCATTAAGATCTATATTTTTTGATTCCGCATAATCTATTGCTTCCTCTCTTGAAGTTATATCCCATATTCTCCAAGGAGCAATTATTTTAATAGTTGGATCTAAGGAAGCTATAGCCACTTCTAAACGAACTTGATCATTTCCTTTTCCTGTACATCCATGAGCTATATATTTAGCTTTTTCCTTATGAGCTGTTTCAACAAGTTTTTTCGCTATTAAAGGTCTTGCATAAGCTGTCCCTAACAGATACTTTCCTTCATAAACTGCATTTGCTTTAATACCATTATATACATACTCTTCAACGAACTCATTTACTACATTTTCTATATAAACTTTACTTGCCCCTGATGATAAAGCTTTTTTCTTAACTTCAGTCATATCATCGTCTTGACCTACATTGACACAGCAAGCTATAATATCCAAATTATTATAATTATCCTTTATCCAAGGAATTATTATTGATGTGTCTAAACCTCCAGAATATGCTAATACTACTTTTTCCTTAACCATTTGATTTCCTCCAATATTTTGATTTATACTAATAAATTAATGAATATATATTCAAACATTGCATTTAATTGCTTCTATTTTAAAACATAAAAAAACTGCTTAATAAAGAGGCAGTTTTTACACCGCGGTACCACTCTTTTTTAAAGCAGTCGCTTTGACTTTTTCATATTAACGGTATTTAACCGTATTCTCATACTGCTAATTCTGAGAATCTCTTCATGGATTCTTTTCGATTAAAATTCACTGCCAAACTCACACTCTACTTTGACTCGCTGAAAGCTTCCTATAATTTACTGTCCCATTCATTAAATTATTCATTATTTATTATTTTTATACAATTATATTCCTCAATTTTAAATTTGTCAATAGTTTTTTTAACTTTTTTCATGTTTTTAAATAATAATTCATATGAAATATATGGTAGCTTGGAATATCAACTAATTCAAACTATTTGTACTATATAGGTAATATACGAAATATAAATTGAAAGTAATATATATCCTTGTAATTTAGAAACACGTTTTATGAATAATGATGGTACTACTAATAAAATACACAATAACAAAGAAACAGGTAAATCAAGTGTAAGATTCTGTGGTATAATTATTAAATCAGAAAACATACCCGAAGTACCTATAACTAATGATATGTTTAATATGTTTGCTCCTATTATGTTACCAAGTCCTATTTCTTCATTTCCTTTTAATAAAGATGTAATCACAGTTACTAACTCTGGAAGTGAAGTTCCCATAGCTATTATGGTTAAACTTATAACGGCAGTAGGAACTTTTAAGTATTCTGCTATTTTTACACCATTATGTACAACTAAATTTGAACCTACCATTATTAATATTAGCCCTAAAATGAAAATAATAATTATTTTTCTCATATCTATACTATTTTTATTAGTATTTTTGCTAATCATTTTTATCTTAGTACCATCTGCTATGCTTTTTACATTATTGTACAAATAAAACAACATAAGTCCTAATAAAATAATTGCTTCAAATTCTTTTATTATTCCATCTATGGAACATGTTATCAATATTATTATATAAGAAATTAATGTTATGGATTTTAGCTTAAAATGTTCATCTTTAATAACTATATTTCCTAAAATTGATGAAATAGCTAAAACAAATCCAGTATTGCAAATTATTGAGCCTATTGCATTACCTACTGACATAGTAGTTTCTCCATGAATTGCCGCAGTAGATGAAACTATCAATTCTGGCAATGTAGTTGCCATACTAACAATTGTAGCTCCTACTAATACCTGTGAAAGCCCTAAATACCTTGATAATTTTACAGATGAATCTACAAAAATGTCACCACCCCTTACTAAAAAAAATATTCCTACTAAGAATAACATTGCTGATAATAACATAAATACCTCCATAATATGTACAACTACTTATTATAGAAATATGTCATTTATATAAAATAATGATTCTTTTAAAAAATAATATTTAGAAAATTTATAGTAAATATAGTATAATATTAATATTATTTATTACCTAAGTAAAAGAAACAATCTAAACTATTTAAACATATAAGTAGGAGGAATTATGATTAAGGTGGTTTCAAAAAGTATATTTTATGAAGATAAAATTGATAGTGCAATAAATCTTTATAAAGAATTATCAGAAAAATCCTTCATTATCGTTCAGGATGACATTTAGGGGACGCAAATTATATGCGTCCCGCAGTATGCATATCCTACATTTTTAATCGTTTATTTTAAACCTATCAAACAACTGTCTTAGCTGAGGTACTAATAAAATTATTACTGTAATTGCTGCTTCTGGCAAAATATAAGTCATATTATAAAATAAAGACCAGGATACTGCATTAAAGCCTTCTGCTGCATACATTCCCCAAAATACAATTCCAGATATAACAACTACAATATATCTTCCTATAACTCCTAAAATATATCCTTTTATTATTCCAAAACTTTGACTTCTAAGCATTCCTCCGATACCTATGGCGCCAAATGCAAGAGGATAATCCATAAATATCTGAATTGGATGAATAACACTTGGATTAATAATTAAATCTAGTAAGCCATATGCCATGCCTGCTAAAATCCCCTGTCTTGCTCCAAATAAGTAGCTTACTAAAAACAAAGCAAGCATTCCAAATGCTGTAATAGATCCTCCTTGTGGCATTCTAAACAATGTTATCTGATTTAATACAAAAGTAAGTCCTATAAGGATTGCTGTTTTAACCATGATAGATACATTGTTCTTTTTACCGCTAATTCTCATTATTAATATTAATAATAAAAATATTACTACTACGGTTGTAATCTGTCCTGGGACAGATTCAAAAAATGATTGTAATACTTCTTCTGACATAAAAAACCTCCCTATTTTCGCGGGAGGGGGCTTACTATTGCTACTTTTACGATCGTCTTCCTTTCGCCGGTACTAACCGGATCAAGTTATGAGGGTAATTCTCAGCTTTAAGCTCCCCTAGCGAATATTCTTATTTAATTCAAAAGAATTATATCATATTATCATGGATAACTCAATGTATTTAATTATTTAATTGTATTTAAATAAGGTGTTTTATAAAAACTTCTTTAATCTGTCTATATTGTCCTGCTCCAACTTTATAAATCTATCTGCAAGGTTTTTTATTTCATTATCTGCATTATTATATGCATTTAAGCTTTTAGAAATACCTGTAACTCCCATTGTATTGCCTTTAATCATCATATCGGCTATATGGGAAGGATTACTATTAATAAATGTATTTATACCAATGCTCATTTTTGCACTTAACTTATTTAATGTTGAAATGTCTTTAGGTTCATTATTTCTTCTAAGCATTTCTGAATAAGCCTCATTGGCTATTTCTTCATAACTTCTAAGTTGATATTTTAACTCATCGTAAATATTGTTGTCTGTAACTTTTGTTAGTATATTGTTTATTGTTTGAACCCCCATTTTTGCACCACGATAAATTTCAGATAAAAATTCTACAGTATTTTGACTATTATCCATTGTTACCTTAATTACCTCCAACTATTTTTTTATATTATTTGTAAAACAAATTAATTTAACCATGAAAAATTAATTTTCTAAAAAAGTTTCTATTACATTACTACTCACCATACTCATATATTTAATATTTAAAGGTACATTTTTGAATATAATCGAATAATATATATAAACATTATATAGTTTTGTAAGTGCTTTTTTTAAAGTGAAATATAACAGAAAGGAATGAATATGATAATGTTTAGAAATGATAGAAATAATGGATATTATGAAAGAGAAAGTTATGATCCTTTAGTTCCTTATATGCCTAGGGACCCAAAGGTTGGATATGGATATGTTCCTTACCAGGTTAACCCAAAATATTATAGTGATTTAGCAGAAGCTCATTATTATGGAACGATATATCCAGAATTGGTAACTCCATATTTACAATATATAAGTAGAGAGGTGTAATAAATGAATTGCAATAATAGAAATCAAGTTTTAAGTGAACAACAAGCTATGCTCCAAAACTTACAGCAATTACAATTTGCAGTTAACGACCTAGCTCTTTTTCTAGACACTCATCCAAATGATCCAGTTGCATTATATAGACACAAACAATACAGCACGCAGTTAAAACAGCTTAAAGATATCTACGAAAATCAATATGGACCTTTATGTCTTTACAGTGTTGAAAGAGGAGACTCCTGGCGTTATATTGATGGGCCATGGCCATGGGATACTAGATATGATATGAATAGAAAGGATTGGTAATTAGTTATGTTTATGTATGAAAAGAAATTACAATACCCTGTAAGGGTAACTAATAGAGATGTCAATATGGCTAAAGCAGTTTTAAACCAATATGGTGGACCCGATGGAGAATTAAGTGCAAGTATGAATTATTTAACTCAAAGGTTTAGTATGCCTTTAAATGCGACTAAAGCACTATTAACTGATATTGGTACTGAAGAACTCGGTCATATGGAAATGGTTGCAACATTATTTAAAAAGTTAATAGAAGGAGCTAGCAAAGACGAATTAATAGCTGCTGGCATGGGTGGATATTATGCTAATCATGAAACTTGCCCATTCTTATTAGATTCAGAAGGTGAACATTGGGAATCTAAGTATACTCAAGCGAAAGGAGATCCAATAGCAGATTTATACAACGACCTTGCAGCAGAACAAAAAGCAAGGGTAACCTATGAAAATCTAATTGCTTTAACAGATGATCCACTTGTAAAAGACACGTTAAGATTTTTGCGGGAAAGAGAAGTAGTTCACTTCCAAAGATTTGGCGAAGGTTTAAGATTAGTTGAAGAATATACTGGTAGCAAGAGATTTTATTAAAAATAATGCCTATGACTCCATAGGCATTATCTTTTAAACATTTGCTGATGTTTTTTTCATGTAAACTTTTATTGCATAAATTATCGGAGGAATAAATATTAACTGTATAATAATTCCTGGTAATCCTATAATTATAGCGCTCTTGACAAACATTAAAGCATTTAATTTTACACCAAATAATTGTACTAACACAGCAACCGTTAATCCAGCTATAACCCTTCCTGATAACATAGCCATTATTAAAGAAGGTATTAGAGGTAATTTTAATTTTCTTGTAGCTAAAGATGATATAAAACCATAGGTACCCAATTCAAATGCCATTATAACAGCCATAGGAAACATAACAGGCATTCCTGTCAATAATCCACTTATTATCGGTGTAATAATTCCTAATAATAATGCTAACTGTGGTGATAATAAAAAACCAGCTATTAAAACAGGTATGTGCATAGGTAAAACAATTGAACCCACCATTCCAAACATATGAAATATCATTGGTAGTATTATACCACTTGCAAGCAATAATCCACTTAATACTAATTCCTTTGTTGTAATTTTACTGTTCATATTTATTTCCTCCTTAACAATAAAAAATAACCCTAAAAGTTTCTTACTCCTTAAAACCTTCATGGTTATTTTTCTTCTAATATTTTATTATTTTAGTTTCATTATTAACGTTCTGACGATTTCTGTATTTTTTCTAAGAATTCAGATATTCCTTTTAACAACTCATCTATGTTATTTACCTCATGTGATATTGTTTCTACCGGACACATCCCAGTTTTGTCTCTATTTTTAATAAAAGGGGTACGTTCATCATACTCATATATTATATTAGTATCTTTCAATATGTTAACAGCATTGTCAGAAATCAATTTTGTTTTTAGCTGTTTTATTTTTGCATGAACACAAAGCATAGATGCTGCTTTTCCAGTTACCCTATCAGCAACGCTTGAACCTTCAAGTTCACTTTTAAGCTCTTCAAGAGCTATATACAAGGGCTTAATCCCTTTTTCGTTGCTTGTAAAAAGAATGCTACCATCCTTAACTATTACCAATGAAAGCCTTTCCTTTTCAAGAAATTTAGCAGCTATTTCAATATCTACCATTAAATATACTCCTCATACGTAAAACTCATCATACAAATATAAATTACAAAATCTTTCATAAGTTTATAACATTATAACTTTCTTGTAAAGTATTTTTTATTATTTTTTGTAATTTAGTAAATATTACTACTAAATTATTATAAATTTTCAAATGTTTTTACAGCATGTTTTAATTTTTCTACTATAGGCAAATTATACGGACATTTTTTTTCACATTTACGGCAACGTACACAAGCATCTGCTTTAACAGGTAATGTTTCATATCTGCTTTTACCGTATTCTTCTAAATTGTATCTTGTAACATATCCTTCAAAAATAAATACATTTGGTATGTCAATTCCTTCTGGACATGGCTTACAATAACCACATCTTCGGCAGAATTCATTACCAAGATCCTCTATTTCTTTTTTAATTTCTTTCTTTTCTTCTTCAGTTAAAGGTGATATTTTTTCTCCTATTGAAGCATTTTTTGATACCTGTTCTACTGAATCCATCCCAGGTATTGCAACAGTTATTAAATCACTATTTATTATATATTTCAAAGAAAGATCAGGTTTACCAAACGCACCTCCTGCTATTGGCTTCATTGCAATTGTTCCCATTCCTTTATTAAGTGCTTTAATAAACAACTCTTCTCCTTGAGATTCAACTGGATTAAATGGGAATTGAATTGTTTCAAATTCATCATTTTCTATTGCTTCTAATAGTATCTCTCTAATATGGCCTGTAATACCGATATGCTTTATTAAACCTTCTTCTTTCGCTTCAATTAAAGCCTTTAGTGCACCATTTTCTGACAATATAGAATCTAATTGCTCTTTTTTGCTTACATTGTGAACTTGATATAAATCTATATAATCTATATTCATTGTTTTTAAACTTTCTTCTATAGATTGCTTCATTGATTCATAGGTATAACTCATAGCTTTAGTTGCTATATAAAAGTTTTCTCTACCCACAACCTTCAAAGCATTTCCAATATATCCTTCACTTATTGTATATCCTCTTGCAGTATCTATAAAATTAATTCCTTTATTTTTACATTCTAAAATGATTTTTGTAGCTTCATCTTGATTAACTCTTTGAATTGGTATTCCTCCAAAACCAATAACAGACACTTTCATTCCTGTATTTCCCAATAATTTCTTTTCCATTTATCAGACTACTTCCTTCCTATCAATATTTATTAATATTATATAATAGATATCATATTGAGTCAATCTTCGTAAAAATAGATATTCTTGACAAAAGAATCACCCCATAATTTAATTATGGGGTATATGTGTTTTGGAAGAAGATTGAAAAAGTATTATCTACTATAGTTATTTCCTTATTCCTTTGATTTATTCATATATTTATTTTTATTTAATAAAATTGAATAAGTAGAAATTCAGTTGGTGATATAATGAGAAGAAGAAATTTAATAATTTTAATCCCTATTTTTATATTATATATATTAATTTTTAGATTCATTTATTTAGAGGATGGTTTATCAACTATACTTTCTGTTTGTATACCTATTTTTTTAGGATTATTTTTAGCAACTATACTAAATCCTATATTAGTTTTTTTACAAAATAATATTGGTATTCAAAGCAGGTGCTTCGCTGTACTGTTAACTTACACAATATTCTTTGGTGTTATTTCATTAGTTATAGTTATTATTACACCTAGCATAGTTGATAGTATATCTCAACTATTAAAAGATATACCTAAATTATTTTATGTTGCTAATAACTTTCTTCTAAACTTAAGTGAAGAATATGCTTTTTTAGAAGGTACTGATACGTTATATAATTTACTTTTAAAATATTTATATGACTTTTCTCAAAGATTTTCATCTGTGTTATCTGCATTTTTAAACTTTGCTATAGACAAGGTTATAAATGTTATTATAGCTGTTGGTAATTTACTTCTTGCAACTATTATTTCAATATATATACTGATAGATAAAGAAAACTTAGAAAAATGGATATCTAATTTATGTTACAGCATTTTTGAAAGAAAAAATGCTAAGGAAATAATAAAATATGGATATAGTTTATATAATAATATTTCTAATTTTATTGTAGCAAAATTAATAGACTCTTCTATAACTGGTGTAATGATATTCATTGGCTCAAAATATATTATTAAGACCCCCTATCCTATAATTGATGGTATAATAATTGGAACAACAAATATAATTCCTTACTTCGGTTCATTTATAGGTGCTATACCAATTGTCCTAATTAATTCTTTATATAATCATCATAAAGGTTTTTTAATATTAATAATGATACTTATAGTACAAGAAATAGATGGACTTATAATTGGCCCTAAAATAATGAGTAATAAACTTTCAATTAAACCAGTTATAGTAATTATATCTTTAATACTAGGTGGTGGTTTATTCGGTCCTATGGGATTATTACTGGCAACTCCCGTTGCTGCACTTATTAAAACTTCTATAGATGCCTATATTAAATATCAATTATCTGCAAAAAAAATAATAAAATCAACAATTGTGGATAAAGCTGTTGACAACTGCCTAAAAAAGCTATAAATTTGTGTATAACTTAAATTATTTATTTTTTTAGCTGTGCATAACTTTAACTTATATTAACGGAGATAACGATGTGGAATGATAAAAGATATCATACTTTAGATTATGAATTAAAAAAAATATTTGGAGAAAAGGCTATAAAACTGTCATTAGATGGAAATTTTACATGCCCAAATAGAGATGGTACTATAGGTAGAGAAGGCTGTATTTTTTGCAGTGAAAAAGGTTCTGGAGATTTTAATTCAGATAGAAATAAATCTATATCAGAGCAAATAGAAGAACAAAAATTAATTATGTCGAGAAAATGGAAAAGTAATACTTATATAGCTTATTTTCAAAGTTACACTAATACATATGATACTGTTGAAAACTTGAGGATAAAATTTAATGAAGCACTTAACAATCCAAGTATTCGAGGTTTAGCTATTGCTACACGACCAGATTGCATAAATGAAGAAATTGCAGACTTCCTAGAAGAATTGAATTCAAAAACATTCTTATGGATAGAATTAGGGCTTCAAACTATTAATGATGATACAGCAAATTTTCTAAGAAGAGGCTATAAATTAAAGCAATTTGATAAGGCAGTGCACCTTTTAAAAAAAAGAAAAATTAAAATTGTAACACATTTAATTATCGGACTACCCAATGAATCTAAAAAACATATACTTTCATCTGTAAAATATATTTCTAAATTAGATATTTGGGGTGTTAAACTTCATATGCTTCATATTTTAAAAAATACGGATTTAGCTAATTATTATATAAAAAATCCCTTTAAAATATTATCACAGGAAGAATATATAAATGTTATCTGTGATGCTTTAGAACTCTTGAATCCACATATTACAATACATAGATTAACAGGTGACGGAAAAAAATCTGATTTAATAGAACCTGTTTGGACTTTAAATAAATTGAAGGTGCTTTCAGATATAGACAAAGAATTAAAAGAAAGAGATAGCTTTCAGGGCAAGTATGCTGCATTGTAATTGTAATGTAATACAGAATTAAGCTTTTTATACTATAATTGTATTAAATGGTACTATATTTTTATAGTACTTTTTATTTAATTATTGACTAATTATTATATTTGAAATTAGGTGAAAATATGAAAAAGTTATTAAGTTTACTTATAATTTTAATATTTGCTTTTTCAGCTATTGTTAATGTATATGCTTATAGCTTTCCTGATATAAACAACGATCCCATATTGATCGAAGCAGTTGATGTTCTATCTAGCTATGGGATAATTCAGGGTTATCCTGACAATAATTTTATGCCAGATAAAATTGTATCGAGAGCAGAAATGGCTAAAATTGTAACTATAGCTTCAGGGTATTCTGAGTATTCTAAAAATATGACTTCAGTTTATGATGATATGAAAGGTCATTGGGCAGAAAGCTATGTAGAATTAGCAGATGTTCTTAATTTAGTAAAAGGAATATCTAAAAACACGTATGGACCTGATAATTATATAAAGTTTGAAGAAGCATACACAATGATTTTAAGATTATTAGGTTATACTGATGAATCACTAATTGGCCGATGGCCAACTAACTTCTATGAAAAGGCAACTGAGTTAAATTTATTTAAAAATGTTGATCCTTCCCGTGAATTTGCTACGCGAAAAGATATATCCATAATGCTTTATAATGCTCTAACAATGGACTTAGTTAAAGTTAGAGATAATAATACTGCATATAATACTGGTAAAAATCTTTTATCTTTAATAGGGAAAATGGAAACAAGAGAAGTTACTTTAAGTGACTTAAAAGATAACGACTTTAACTTTACAAAAAATTTATTTAATAAATGGGATGTATATTATGATAAAAATAATAAAGTAGTTCATGTTACAAATCCTAGATATAATGAATTTACAGGAACCGTAAATAGTTTACTTTCAAACAGGGTAATATTTGTAACAGATGACTATGGAAATGTTAGGGCTTTTAAACTACCTAATATCCCAATAGTTTTTAATGGTGCCATTGGAAATTTTAACTCTTTAGAAAATTCAAGAATAACGATTGTTTATGAAGATAATTCTTTTAATGGTGATGTCATTGGAGTAATAGCTAATAAGGTTACTGATGTAGTAATAGTTGAATCATCTGAATTATACAATGTAGATAAAAAAACTTTTGCAGGTAAAAATTTACCACTAAAATCTAACAACGAAATTAACTATAATAAAATTTTTGTACGCGGTGATGCACAATCATTAGAAGATATAAAAGAGAATGATTTAGTATACCTATACGAAACGGATGAAAACAATAAAAAGTCTTCACTGGAAATAGAAGTTGTACGATCTCAAGTTGAAGGTAAAGTTTCTAATGTACAAATAGAAGATGATATATATTATTATACTATTTATAACACAGTTTACAAAAGTAATGAATCTTTCAATTTAACTGATGAAGCATCAGTTAATGATACTGTAAATTTTATTTTAGATAAAAATAATGATATAGTTAAATTAAATATAATAAAATATGGTAAGGCTCCTACAACATATGGTTTAGTTTTAAGTTCATCTGATGGCACAAATAATGCAACGGTAAGAATTTTTGATGAATACGGAAACTTAAAAACATATTCATTGGCAAATAATTCAAGCGTAGTAAAAATCGAAGATTCTAAAACAAAGAGTACTACTACTTTGAACAAGAATGACATAGTTAAATTTGATCCTGTTTCCAGTGGCGACTTAAAAATAATTGATAATATAAAAACAGTATCAATTAAAAGTAATTATAATGAACAAACTATGACTTTATCTAATGGTAATAAAATTTCTCCTGATACATTTATTATCTATGAAAGCTACGGAAAATATCAATTGCTCAAACCTAATCAACTAAGTAATTATTTAGAGGGAAAAGCAGTTGTAAACTATTACGGACATATTAATGCATTATATTTAACTAATGGTATAAAAGATGAAAGTAATGTTACTCATATACCTGAAGTTCCGCAAAGTTATAATGGTACAATTTATGATATTATAAAAAGCGTAAAAAAGGTTGATGATACAACAAGCAAGGTAGAATTTTTCAATAACAACAATATATTTTTAGTTTCTAATTCATCTTCTGCAGGTAAAAAGATAGCTAATGTTATGAATTCCTATGTAAAAATTATTGTTGTAAATGGAACTATCACAAGTATTGAAAAAGTTACTCCTGAAACTCAAAAAATTGAAATATCAGCAGTTTATACAAATCAATTTTTAATTGATAATATAACATATATGGAATATTCTCCAAACATCCAAGTTTATAATTGTACCACAGATAAAACAGGAAACTTTATAGATGTTAATACTGGAACTAAGGATGATATAAAATCTGGTTCAAATGCTCAATTATATGACTTATATGGTGGCTTTGATGGAATAATTGATGTGGTGCTAATATTCGACTAATAATATAGAATACAATGAAGGGAGCGCATACAATGCACTCCCTTCATTAATTTTTACTTATACTATTTTTGTAGTGAAATCTTCTATATTCCATACATCTGTAATAAAACTTTCGTAAAAGTAAGGTTCATGGCTAACTAATATAACAGTCCCTTTAAATTCTTTTATAGCTTTCTGTAGTTCATCCTTAGCTTCTGGATCTAAATGGTTTGTTGGTTCATCTAAAATCAGGAAATTCAATTCCTTTAAAAGAAGTTTACACAATCTAACTTTTGCATTCTCTCCTCCTGATAGAACTTTCATCATACTTGTTATATTATCAGTAGTTAACCCACATCTAGCAAGTTCAAGTCTCACTTCATGATTAGTTAATGAAGGATATTCATTCCAAACTTCATCTAATGCTGTATTAGAGTTATTTTTAGAATCTTCCTGTTCAAAATAACCAAAAACCACATTTTCACCAAACTCTACACTGCCACTAATCGGGTGTATAATTCCTAATAGAGTTTTTAAAAGAGTAGATTTTCCTAAACCATTAACTCCGCATATAGCAATCTTCTTATTTCTTTCTACCTCAAAGGTCATTGGACTTGTTAAAGGAGAATCATATCCTATAACTAAATCCTTCGCTTCAATCAAAAATCTACTAGGAGCTTTTGTTTCTTTAAATTTAAATGATGGCTTTGGTTTATCACGAGGCCTTTCTAATATCTCCATTTTATCAAGTTGCTTCATCCTACTGTTTGCCATACCTCTAGTTGCAACTCTTGCTTTATTTCTAGCTATAAAATCTTCTAGTTTTTCAATTTCCTTTTGTTGTTTTTCAAATTCCCTTTCTGTTTTTTGTTTATTTAAATCATATATCCTTTTAAACTCTTCATAATTTCCCACATATCTAGTTAAAATACTATTTTCTACATGATAAATAATATTACAGACATCATTTATAAATGGGATATCATGTGATATTAAAATAAATGCATTTTCATAATTTCGTAAATAGTTTGTAAGCCATTGTATATGATTTTCATCTAAATAATTCGTTGGTTCGTCAAGCAACAAAATTGTTGGATTTTGCAACAATAATTTTGTTAATAACACTTTTGTTCTCTGTCCACCACTAAGTTCATCAA
The DNA here is from genome assembly GCF_035934735.1 of Sedimentibacter sp. MB31-C6. Classification (NCBI taxonomy): domain Bacteria; kingdom Bacillati; phylum Bacillota; class Tissierellia; genus Sedimentibacter; species Sedimentibacter sp. MB31-C6. Next base: position 1,469,258 of record NZ_CP142396.1, on the reverse strand, counting down.
CACTTTTATCTAAACCTATATCTGACAAACCTAATCCATTGGCAACTTCATCAACCTTTGTATCAATAAAATAAAATCCGCTACTATCTAATATTGTTTGTATTTCTGCAGCATCTTCCATCATTTTATTAATATCGTCATCATTTGCCTGAGTCATATCTTCATATATTTTTAACATTTCCTGTTCCATCGTATATAAATTATTGAATGCTAATCTTAAATTTTCCCTTATAGTTGTTCCTGACTTTAATGCTGAATGTTGATCAAGATATCCTACTGTTACTCTTTTAGACCATTCAACAGTTCCTTCATCTGGCATTAACTTTCTCGTTATTATATTTAAAAATGTGGATTTTCCCTCACCATTAGCTCCAATTAATGCAACATGTTCTCCTTTTAAAAGTCTAAAGGACACATCTTCTAAAATACTACGTGCTCCAAAGCCGTGCGTTACATTTTTTACTTCTAAAATACTCATATATGCTACTCCTCATACGGTTATTTCTAATTTACAATCCCTAATATAATAATAAATAATACCTTAAATGTAAATGGTTTTTTTTAAAAAGTCACTTTACTATATAAAATTTAATATGTATACATTGATTTACTTAAATTTGAATGTTATAATTATGTAAAATAAAGTGTCAGGAGGGTTTTTAATGAAGGATAAATTTAGACCTGCCTGGGTCGAAGTTAACAGAAATAAAGCAATTCACAACTTTATGGAAGTTAGAAGAGCAATTGGCCCTGACAGAAAAATTTGTGCTGTTGTAAAAGCTGATAGCTATGGGATGGGTTCTATTGAACTTTCTAAAATGTACATTGAAAATGGTGTATATATGCTAGCAGTAGCTGTTGTTGATGAAGCATTAGAATTAAGACAAGAAATTAAAGACACAGATATATTGGTTCTTGGATACACAGCAGAAGAATTTTTCGATGATGCTATTAACAATAACATCACCTTAACAATTTATAATTATGAACATGCTGCAACATTAAACAACATTGCTAAAGAATTAAACAAAATAGCTAATATCCATATAAAAGTGGAAACTGGTATGAATAGACTAGGATTTATACCAACAGAAGAAAATGCAGACTTAATATCTAAAATTTCGAAAATGAAAAATATAAAAATCCAAGGTTCTTATTCCCATCAGGCAAGAGCAGATGAGAAGGATAAAACTATTGCACATATGCAAGCTGAACGATTTATAAAATTCATGGATATGCTTCAAAAAAGAAACATAACAATTCCAATAAAACATATTGCTAACAGTGCAACAATAATTGACCTTCCACAATATTATTTCGATATGGTTAGACCAGGTATAATCCTTAGCGGCTTTTATCCATCTGATGAAGTTAACCATGATGAATATATATTTAAACCTTGTGTAACACTAAAGGCAAAGATTGCTAATGTAAAGACTCTTGAAGCTGGAGAAGGAATTGGTTATGGGCATTTATTTAGTACTACAGATAGTACAGTAGTAGGAACAATACCATTGGGATACGCAGATGGTTATTCCAGACTTTTATCAAACAAAGGTTATATAGTTGTCAAAGGTGAAAAATGTCCTATCTTAGGAAAAGTCTGCATGGACCAATTTATGGTTGATTTATCGAATGTTGATAATCCTCGAATAGGCGATGAAGCAATTATTTATGGAGACGGAACTGATGGTGCTATGACTGCAGAAGATGTTGCTAATATGAGGAATACTATATCATATGAAGTATTAACAAATTTAGGAAAAAGGTTGCCAAGAAAATACGTGTAAAATAATTAAAAAATACAAGAATATAATGGAGGTTTTTGAATGAACTTTGACTTAATTAAAGACTATGATTTAGATTTATACGCTGCAATGATGGAAGAAAAAGAAAGACAGAATGTAAATATTGAACTTATTGCTTCTGAAAATTTCGTATCTGATAGAGTTCTTAAAGCTATGGGTAGTCATTTAACTAATAAATACGCTGAAGGGTACCCAGGTAAAAGATATTATGGTGGATGCGAATTTGTTGATAAAGTTGAAAATTTAGCTAGAGATCGTGCAAAAAAAATATTCAATGCAGACCATGCTAATGTTCAGCCCCACTCTGGCTCTAATGCAAATTTTGGAGTTTATTTTTCAATATTAAATCCTGGAGATAAAATACTAGGAATGGATTTATCTCATGGTGGACACTTAACACATGGAAGTCCTGTTAATATGTCTGGTAAATATTTTAATATGGCTTTTTATGGTGTGAATAAAGAAACTGAAATGATTGATTATGATCAAATCAGAGAAATTGCAAAAAAAGAAAATCCAAAACTAATTATTGCAGGTGCAAGCGCCTATTCTAGATTTATTGACTTCAAAACTTTTAGAGAAATAGCAGATGAGGTAGGAGCTTACTTTATGGTAGATATGGCTCATATAGCAGGATTAGTTGCTGCAGGCCTACATCCTAATCCAGTTGAATATGCAGACTTTGTAACTACTACTACACATAAAACTTTAAGAGGACCTCGAGGTGGTATGATTTTATGTAAAAATGAACATGCAAAGAAAATTGATAAAGCTATATTCCCCGGAATTCAAGGTGGTCCATTAATGCATGTTATAGCTGCAAAAGCCGCTTGTTTCAAAGAAGTAATGGAAGATGACTTTAAAATTTATGCTCAACAGGTTATAAATAATGCTCAAGCTTTATCCAAAGAACTTATGAATAAAGGCTTTAGAATTGTATCAGGTGGTACTGATAATCATTTAATGCTTGTTGATGTGAGAAACAAAGGATTAACAGGTAAAGAAGCTGAAAAGATGCTTGATGACATACATATTACAACAAATAAAAACACAATTCCATTTGATCCTCAAAGCCCTTTTGTTACAAGTGGTATACGAATTGGAACACCTGCAGTTACTACAAAAGGTATGAAAGAAAAAGATATGATTGAACTTGCTAATATTATTGATGAGGCGCTAAGTAAAAAATTAAATGAATCCATTTTAAAAGAAAAAGTTATAAATATGACTTCTAAGTTTTTTAAATAATATTTGTATAAATTGGACAGTTCCCTAATAGAATTATATAGGAGAACTGTTCTTTTTTAGTGCTAAATTTCGACAGCATTTTTACACTAACTATTTAGGCAATGAACAAGTATACAGGGTAAATACAACATCATATATTTGTACGTATTCTAGATAAATTTGTTCTTATTATGCAGAAAAAACGCTTGCAAAAAATTACATCAAATGTTATAATCATAGAAATTTTATAATCTTAAGGAGAGAGATATGAAAAAGTTAATTTCATTATTTTTATGCCTAGTAATGGTGCTTTCATTATTTACAGGATGTTCCAACAATAATGGAGCTACAACTGATGGTAATGCCGATACAGGTGAATCAGATGTAATAAAAATTGGTGTTTTTGAACCTCTAACAGGAGAAAATGGAGGCGGAGGTTTACAAGAACTCGGTGGTATTGAATATGCAAATAAAATTTACCCAGAAGTTTTAGGCAAAAAAATTGAGCTAGTTGTAGTAGATAATAAAACTGATAAAGGTGAAGCAACTACAGCAGTATCTCGGTTAATCGAAAAAGAAAACGTTGTAGCTATTATTGGATCATATGGTTCAGGTGTATCAATTGCTGCAGGAGACATTATTAAAAACAAACAAATTCCTACTATGGGTGCTTCCTGTACAAATCCAATGGTTACTCAAGGAAATGATTACTATTTTCGTGCATGTTTTCTAGATCCTTTCCAAGGTAAAGTTATGGCAAATTACGCATTAGATCAAGGTGCAAAAACTGCTGCTGTTATAATGCAAAATGGTGATGATTACTCTATTGGCCTTGGTAACTTCTTTATTAATGCCTTTAAAGAATTAACTAATGACGAAAATAGTATAGTAGATGTATCTGAATTCCAAGTTAATGATACCGATTTTAATGCAATTCTTACAAATGTTAAGGCAAAAAACCCTGATGTAATCTTTGCCCCAAGTTCAGCGACAACAGCACCATTGATTATAAAACAGGCCCGAGCTCTTGGCATTGAAAGTCTCATAATGGGAGGAGATACTTGGGAAAACCCTGCAGTTATCGATGTTGCTGGTAATGATGCAGAAGGAATTGTATTATCAACATTCTTTGATGAAAATGATCCTGCAACAGAAGAGGCAAAGAAATTTGTTGAAGGTTATAAGGCTGAATTAGGTGACACTGAACCTATCATACCTGCTGTTTCAGCTTTAGGATATGATGCTTACATTTTGGTACGTGATGCTATAGAACGCGCTGGTTCAACAGATGGCACAGCTATTCGTGATGCAATAGCAGCAACTGAGAATTTCGAAGGTGTAACTGGTGTAATTAACTTCACTGAAGAGGGAGATGCAGATAAAAGTATTGCTGTAATTAAAACCGTTCAAGATGGCCAGTTCGTATACATTGATACAGTAGAAGTTAAATAACAAAATTTATTAAAAAAGGGGCGAACTTCTCGTTCGCCTTTTTACAATTTATGTTATCCTTATTGGAGGAATATAATATGACTATTCAAATTTTTTTACAACAAGTTGCTAATGGTATTTCCATAGGAAGCCTTTATTCACTTATTGCCATAGGATACACCATGGTTTATGGTATTCTTAGACTAATTAACTTTGCACATGGTGATATTTTTATGATGGCAGCTTATTTTATGGTATTTAGTATGATAAATTTTTCTTTACCATGGTACATATCAACTATTATAGTAATAGTTGTAACAATTGCTTTAGGTGTTCTCATTGAAAAAATAGCTTATAAACCTCTTCGTGATGCTCCACGTATGTCTATAATGATTTCAGCAATTGGTATGTCATTTCTTTTGGAAAACCTTGCCGTTTACTTATTTACAGGAGTTCCTAAAGGTTTTCCTGATATAGAAATATTAACTAAATCAATAAGTTTTGGAAATATTTCCTTATCAGTAGTTACAGTTATAACTCCCATAGTAACCTTAATTATGCTTATTTTCGTTTTATTTATTACTAACAAAACCAAAATAGGTATGGCAATGAGAGCAGTATCTAAAGATTATGAAACAGCTCGTTTAATGGGAATCAATATTAATAAGGTTATATCAACTACTTTCGTTATTGGATCAGGTCTTGCTGCAATTGGTGCTATATTGTGGGGCTCTAAATATCCATCAGTCATACCATTAATGGGTGTTATGCCAGGATTGAAATGTTTTATTGCTGCAGTTCTTGGTGGTATTGGTAATACAACTGGTGCTGTTCTAGGTGGCTTTATTTTAGGTATGTCTGAAATTATGCTAGTTTCTTTTTTACCTTCACTAACTGGTTATAGAGATGCAATAGCATTTATTATTTTAATTGTAGTATTGTTGGTTAAACCAACTGGACTTCTTGGAGAGAAGGTGACTGATAAAGTATGATTACTAATAATACTAATAAAAATTTATTAAAAAATATACTATTAATAGTTATTTTTGCAACCATTGTTGTTTTATTAGATTTTGACATAATTGGTGATGATTATGTTAGGCGTGTATTAAATCTTGCAGCAATTTATACTATCGTAAGTGTTTCTATGAATTTGGTAAATGGTTTTACAGGTTTATTTTCACTTGGCCAAGCAGGGTTTATGGCAATTGGTGCATATACTGTCGCTATTTTTACTGTTCCAATTGAATATCGCCCTAATATATTTTATGTTATACCACAGAATCCTATTTTAGCACAAATTCAACTACCCTTCGTAGTAGCTCTTATTTTAGGGGGGCTATTCGCTGCCCTTGTTGCAATATTAATAGGCATGCCTGTTCTACGTTTAAAAAGTGATTATTTAGCTATAGCAACATTAGGATTCTCAGAAATAATTCGTATTGTTTTCACAAATACAAAAACCATAACAAACGGAGCTTTAGGAATTAAAAGTATACCTGAAATGCCAACTATGTGGGTTTTCTTTGGAATTGCAATAATTTCAGTTGTTTTTATTGTTCTTCTAATAAATTCAAGCTATGGAAGAGCATTTAAAGCTATCCGAGAAGATGATATTGCAGCTGAGGCAATGGGTATAAATTTATTTAAACATAAAGTTCTATCTTTTGCTATAGGAGCATTTTTTGCTGGTATAGGAGGTGGATTATTAGCCTCTTTATTAGGAACTGTTGATCCTAAACAATTTTATTTTACAATGACTTACAATTTTCTTCTGATAATAGTGTTAGGTGGCATGGGAAGTATATCAGGTACAGTTATAGCATCTTTCGTTGTAACAGTTGGCCTTGAAGTATTAAGATTTTTCGATGACACTCTTATAATATTCGGAGTAAATATACCAATTTTCCGTGCTGGACTAAGAATGGTTGTATTCTCAGCATTGCTTATGATTCTTGTTCTATTCTTTAGAAATGGTATTTTAGGACAAAAGGAACTCTCATGGGATTTACTAGATAAATATATTAATAAGAAAAAAACTCCTCATAAAAAGACAACAAAAGGAGGTGCTACACATTGAACGTTCTAAAATTAGCTAATGTAACAATGCAATTTGGTGGTGTTGTAGCTGTCAATAATCTTAATATAGAAGTTGAAAAAGGTCGTATTGAAGCTCTAATCGGTCCTAATGGAGCTGGAAAAACAACAGCTTTTAATATAATAACAGGAGTATACTATCCAACTAAAGGAAATGTTTCATATAACAACGAGAATATAACAGGTCTACAACCTGATAAAATAACTATGAAAGGTATAGCAAGAACTTTTCAAAATATTCGGTTATTTAAGAATCTTACTGTTTTAGATAATATTTTAATTGCTAATCATTTGCATATTAAAAGTAATTTTATGTCGAGTGCATTACGAATGCCATGGGCAAATACAGAAGAAAGACAAATAAAAGAAAAATCAGAAATGTTATTAGACAAGCTGGGACTTTTAAAACTGAAAAGTGAAATTGCTAATTCTCTACCCTATGGAGAACAAAGGAAACTAGAAATAGCAAGAGCTCTTGCAACTGATGCAAAACTATTATTATTAGACGAGCCAGCTGCTGGTATGAATCCACATGAAACAATGGAACTTTCATCATTTATCCACACTATTAGAGATGAATTTGAACTGACTATTTTTATGATAGAACATCATATGGATTTAGTAATGGAGATATCAGATAATATTTATGTTTTGGATTTTGGTGAATTAATTGCTCAAGGTACAGCAGATGAAGTTAAAAATAACCCGAGAGTAATAGAGGCCTATCTGGGGGTGGATGAAAATGCTTAAAATTAATAATTTGCATGTCAGCTATGGAGGAATAGAAGCGGTTAAAGGAATAAGTATACACGTTCCAAAAAAGTCGATAGTAACATTAATAGGAGCAAATGGTGCTGGAAAAAGCACAACATTGAGAACAATTATGAATCTTGTTAAACCAGGGCAAGGTGAAATTATTTTTCAGGATGAAAATATCATTGGTATGGAAACTATAAACATTGTAGCTAAAGGAATAACATTAGTACCAGAAGGACGAAGAGTTTTCGCAAACCTTTCTGTATTGGAAAATTTGAAAATTGGTGCTTATCTTCAAAATGAAGGAATTGAAGAAAGCATAGAAAAAGTCTATTATTTATTTCCAAGATTAAAGGAACGTTCTTGGCAATTAGCCGGTACACTATCTGGTGGAGAACAACAAATGCTTGCTGTTGGGAGAGCTTTAATGTCTAAGCCAAAACTTATTATGATGGACGAACCCTCCTTAGGTCTTGCTCCACTTATCGTTAATGATATTTTTGATATTATAACGGAAATTAACAAACAGGGAACTACAATACTATTAATTGAACAAAATGCTAACAAAGCATTAAAGGTTGCAGACTATGGATATGTGCTTGAAACAGGTAATATAAAGATGGAAGGCACAGGTAACAATTTATTACAAGACGAACGTGTTAAAGAAGCATATCTTGGTACTACTAAAGGAAAAGTCATGTAACGTAAAAAATAAATGCAACAAACTAAACTGTTGCATTTATTTTTTATAATTATTTTTTAAACAATTAGGACATACACCAATCAATTGTAAACTATGACCGGTTACCTTATAACCAGTTTCCTTACTTATTCTTTCACTTAACTCTACAATTGGACAATCATCCATAAGAACAGAACTATGACAAACACAGCAAGTCAAATAATGATTATGTGATAAATCATTTAACTGATATGAAGCAGTTCCATCCTCTCTGATAGTTTTTAAAAGTACGCCTTTCTCTGAAAGTACATTTATTGTTCTATATACTGTAGATAAATTTATTTTTTTATTCTCATTTAAAAGTGATTTATATATTTCTTCTGCAGCAATAGGACCTTCAGATGTCATAATCACTGATAATATGTAACTTCTTTGCTTTGTGTTTTTTAAAGATGCCTTTTTTAATAAATTTTCCATCTTTGTACACCTCTAATAAAATATTTGTACTATTGAACCTGCCAACGTTCCTATAATAAATAAGTACAACATTATTTTTAAATTTATCTTTATATTATCATTAACCTTAAATAAAACTATCAAACCAACTCCTGAACCTGTACTTAAACCAGCAATTAATGAACCTAAACTAATGCTATCAGATAAGTACAATTGTGTTAATATTACAGAAGACGCACAATTTGGTATGAATCCAATAATTGATGCAAGAGCTGGTTGAAATATGTTATCAGCTAACAATACCTTTGAAAGGTTTTCACTTCCTATATACTCTAAGATTAAATTTAACAGAAAAATTGTTATTACAATAAAAACAAAAATATTCAATGTATGCTTTATAGCAGATTTTATAATACCCTCATCATCATCACAATCAAACATATGATTATGCAATACTTTTATTTCATCTTGCTTTAATAACTTGTTTTGCTTAAAATACTTTTTTAAAAACACATCGGCAAAAAAACCTGCTATTATTGCAATTATTATTTTAATTCCTATTAACTTCATTATTAAATTAAAATTATCTGGATAAGCTAATAAAATAGGAATTGCTTCGTCAGATGTAGATAAAAAAATAGCTATCAATGTTCCCACCGTAATTATTTTTCCAGTATATAGATTAGATGCAGCCACGGAAAAACCACATTGAGGAAAACTTCCTAATAAAGCCCCCCCCACAACACCAAACTTTCTTAAACTATTTGTCAATATATCTGATGATTTTTTTTCTATAAATTCTATAATAAGATAGGCAGCAAATAAAAATGGTAATATTTTAAATGAATCTATTATTGTTTCCTTGACAATACCAAACATGTTAACCTCCTAATTGCAAATTATTTGCATTAAGATTATACTTCCCATATTTTATAATGTCAATACATATAAATACATTTTTTAAAAATTAACTCCGTCAAATTCTAATTCCATAATATATCTGTCATGAGATTTTCCATATTCATCTTCGCTCATTTCAAGTATTTTAAATCCAATTTTTTTATAAAGATTAATAGCTGGTTCATTTTCTATATCTACTGTTAATCCCATTCTCTTAAAACCTTGCTCCTTTATATTTCGAACAATTACTTTCAAAAAGTTATAGCCTAGTTTTTTTCCTTGTAGCGCCTCAATAATAGCATAATCAAAAAGATATACTTTGTCAGCGTCTTCCCAATCTCTCATAAGAATTGCTAATCCGAAAATAGGTTTTTTATCTTCTTCTTTTAAAACATAGACATTTCCATGTCTTATTTGTGGAACTAGTCCCCACTCGTCCATTCCAAGTTCTCCAAAAATATTTTCACCAAAGTCCACTAACCTTCTAAGAAATTGATTACTATAATCTTGTACTAAATAAACGGAAAGACGTTCAACTTCATCTATATTTTCTAATAATTTTTTTGGTAAGCTCTTTACTTTGTCTAATTGCATAAATCCACTCCTTTATATATTTTTATATTATTATCGTTAACATGACATTTTATACCATATATTTGCGCCTTTATTTAAAAAGCCGTCAATTTTATGACGGCTTTTATAAGAATAATTAATTTAGAAGGAATCCTTCAATAAGTACATGTTTATTTGTTTACTGCTTCTTTTAAAGATTTGCCAGCTTTGAATACAGGTGCCTTTGAAGCTGGAATATCAATTGTTTCACCAGGATTTCTAGGATTTCTTCCTTGTCTTTCTTTTCTGTCTCTTACTTCAAAAGTTCCAAATCCAACTAATTGAACTTTACCACCTGATACTAATTCTTCTTTTATTGTTTCCATGAAACCATTCAATGCTTTTTCTGCGTCTTTCTTAGTAAATCCAGTTTTTTCTGCAACACTAGCAATTAATTCAGCTTTATTCACAAAAAACCCTCCTTTAAAATTGTAGTTTATTTTTTTATCTAAATTCCTTTTGGAATCTTTGATTTTTCCCATAACTCATCCATTTCTTTCAGAGTCATTTGTCGTAAGTTCTTAGTGGCATTTTGCTCAATAAATTCAAATCTATTAATGAATTTATTTATTGTTTTGTTTAATGCTATGTCTGGATTTATTTTCATAAACCTCGCAAAGTTAACCATAGCAAACAATAAATCCCCAAACTCTTCTTCCATATTGTCAAAGTTTTTATTTTCATATTCCTCAATAAATTCAAAGAGTTCTTCCTTAATTTTATCTAAGGTTCCTGTTATATCTGGCCAATCAAATCCTACATCAGCAGCCCTCTTTTGAACCTTGTAACTCCTGCTAAGGGGAGACAATGCCTTTGGCACATCCCTTAAGTTTTCAGTATAAGTATTAATATTTTTTTCTTTTTGTTTTGAAGCCTCCCAACTTTGAAGAGCCTCATCAACATTATTAGTCTTTACATCACCAAAAACATGAGGATGTCTTGTATACATTTTTTTACAAAGATTTGTTATTATATCACTTAAATTGAAATATCCTTCCTCACTGCCTAACTCCGCGTGAAAAACTACCTGAAATAGTAAATCCCCAAGTTCTTCTACAAGGTTATCATAATCCATATTATCTATGGCATCTACAACTTCGTAGGCTTCCTCGATTACATGTTGTCTTATAGATAACATGGTTTGTTTTCTATCCCATGGACATCCGTCAGGTCCTCTTAGTATTTTCACTATCCTGCAAAGATTACTAATATTATACAATGGTTTTTCAGATATTTCAATAGGCAGAATACAAAAATATGTTGAAAATCCATATTTTTTTTCTTGATCAAGACAATATAAAGGTATTTTTTTCACTTTTTCAGTAAAAATTTCAATATATAGAACTTCAGAATCCTCTGGATATATTTCCATTAGCTTTATTTTTAATTGAGAAGCTAAATCATTATCATAAACTTGAGTAATAATATTTAAAGAATTAATATCAAATGAAAATTCATCAACTTCTAAACAGTCCAAAATACTAATACTATTGTAGTCAGTAAAACCAGAAAGCTTAATGCATTTATCTAGAAAACTCATTCCATCTATTATTATTATATTTAGGTCTTCATTATATTCATTAATTATCTTTTTTGTTATTATATCACCATAATAAGGACTACCAGCAGTACAATAATTAATTTTACCATATTTTTCTGATAATTCAACTATTTTTTTTGTTATTCCATCATAAACATCTTCAAATGACTCATATTTATCAAAAAAATAATCAAATGATTCTATATTTTGTTTTTCCCTTAACTCTTTTATTATAGAATGTCTATCTGTTCTAGTATAAGTAGGAATGTCTTCAGACAATGCCTTATAAGCCTTAAGTGAAAGGTCATCTATTCCACCTGTTCCTAATCCAATTATTTGAACTGTATTCATATTACTTCCTCACAAATTTCTTTAGTTTTTCTCCTTTTGGTATAAGCTCTAAATCCTCCTGAGTTATTGCACCTGTAGTAAATAAACAAATTATATAAACTATACCTGCAATTCCTATTGACATTAATGTAGAGATACTTTGTCTTATATCTAAAACTGAAGTAAATATATTAAATGATACCCATACTGACATTCCCATTATTGCTGTTGATAAAAGTGGTTTTGCAGAAATTTTAATTATATTAATTTTAATTTTAGATTTTAAATTTATATCATATAAATTTAAAATAGCTACAACAAAGTATGCAACCGTAGTACTAATAGCAGCTCCTTTTATATTCAATGATGGTATTCCTATTAAAATATATGATAAAACTACTTTTACTATTAAACCTATACTTAAATTTTTAACTGGATGAAATTGTTTGTTAATTGATTGAAGTATAGCTGTAAATGCTTGAACAAGAGTAAGAAATATAACGCTTATAGCTAAAATTTCCAATAAAGCTCCTGCACTAGCATGTTTTTCCGGACCTATTGATGAATATAAAAGTGCAATAATAGGTTCTGCAAGCATATAAAGTCCAATACCACAAGGTAACCCAATTATTAATGATAATCTTACACCTGCGTTAGATGTATGATTTAACTTTTTATATTGTCTCTTAGTAAAGGCCTCCGTAATTGCAGGAACTAAACTCATTGCAACAGCTGTTGAAAATACCTGAGGAAAATTAATCAAAGTTTGTGCTGTTCCACTTAGCTCGCCAAACATATCTGCTATTTGAATATCTGTATAACCATGTATAGCTAATCTATTTGAAACAATATAAGAATCCATTAATCCCATTAAAGGGGCTATAGAGGCGCCTATTGTAATTGGTATAGCTATGTATAATAGACTTTTTACTATTTCCCAAGTTGGTTCTAATTTATTATTAGTTGATAACTTAATTTCATCCTTTATTCTTCTATTATTTATAAAAAATATAATGAAAATTAAAATAAAGGCTGCAACTCCTCCTGCGGAAGCTCCAAATGTAGCACCTGCTGCTGCTTCTTTGAGGCCTCTATCAATAAAAATATATGCCAAGTAATACCCTACTGTAACTCTGAATACTTGCTCAATAATTTGAGAGAAAGCAATAGGAGTCATATTTTGAGTTCCTTGGAAAAATCCTCTATATGCTGATAATAAAGGTACAGCAAATAATGCAGGTACCAATGCTACCATAGAATAGTAAGCCCCAGGAAAACCTATGAAATTTACAATTTGTCTAGCAAAAATTAAAATAAATAGAGATGATATAATTCCTATTGAAAATAACCCCCAGCGAGATATTTTAAATACCTGGTAAGCACCTTCATAGTTATGTAAAGCTCTTTTTTCTGAAACCAATTTTGCTATAGCCGTTGGAAATCCTGCTAAAGATACAACCAACAAAAGATTATATATATTATAAGCAGGTTGATAATAACCTATACCTTCTGTTCCTATAAGATTTGTTAATGGGATTCTATATATTGCTCCCAATATTTTTACTATAAATCCTGCAATACTTAATATAGCAGCACTTTTAATAAAGTTTTCTTTTGACATGATTTGATTTATTCCTTTCCAAATTCATTGTTATTTATTATTGCATATAATTATTTATTTTACCTAAATTATTTTAAATTTTATCTTATCGATACTTACTTTATCACAATTTATTTACTTTTAAAAGCTAATTTTTATTAATTACTTAATTTATATTACTAAGTTATGACCTTTTGTGATATAATTTTTTTAGTATTTAGAAACTTAAGGAGTTTGTTAATGGAATCTCTCAAAGGTACAATCATCGAAACAATTTTTCGCAATAATGAAAATGGATATACTGTTGCATTAATAGAGGCTGAAAATGAAATCATAACTATTACTGGAGTTTTTGGAACTGATGTTACGAGTGAAACGTTAGAAATTTTCGGTAAAAGAGTAAACCACCCTAAATATGGAGAACAATTTAAAGTGGAGATGTATAATACTGTTTTACCCTCCAGTTTAGAACAAATAGAAAATTATTTATCTTCTGGTTTAATAAAGGGGATCGGAAAATTTACAGCTAAAAAAATTGTTGAAAAATTTAAAGAAGATACCTTTAATATTATTCATAATAATCCTGAAAAATTAACTGATGTTGAAGGAATCGGAGAAATAAAAGCTTCAATGATATCAAAAAGTTTTACTGAACAAGTAGATATAAAGGAAATTATGATGTTCTTGCAAAACCATGGTATAAGCACCAACTATGGTATTAAAATATATAAAGAGTATGGAAAAAATACAATAAATATAATAAAAGAAAATCCCTACAAACTCACTGATGATATATATGGCATTGGATTTAAACTTGCTGATAAAATTGCATTTTCTCTTGGTGTAGAAAAAGTATCTCCTTTTAGAATAGAATCCGGTATTAAATATACCTTAATGGAGTATGCCGCTAATGGACACACATATGTTTCAATGGACATTTTATTAGAAAAAGTTAGTTCTTTGTTAGACATAAGTTTAGATTATGCTAAAAATGAAATAGGAAACATGGCATTTGGAGGCAAAATTCATATTGAAACTATTAACGATTTAAAAGTTGTTTATTATATATCTTATCATATAGCAGAAGTTAATGTATGTAAAAATCTTATAAACTTAGCAAATATTGAATTTAATGTATCGGAGAAAGATATAATCCCTTTACTTAAGCAAATTGAAAATGAATCCTCTATTGAGCTAACTGATATGCAAAGGAAAGCTGTTATTCAATCAATAATCAATGGTATTACAGTAATAACAGGAGGACCTGGTACAGGTAAAACCACTATCATTCGTTCGATGATAGGTATTTTTGAAAAATTGAATAAAAAAATTTTACTCTGTGCTCCTACAGGCAGAGCAGCAAAACGAATGACAGAATCTACAGGTAAGGATTCAAAGACAATTCATCGTTTATTAGAATATGCCTATGGCGAAAATGACAGCAACCTATCTTTTAATAAAAATGAAGATACCCCTTTGAATTGCGATGTTTTAATTGTAGATGAAATGTCCATGGTTGATATACTTCTTATGAATAACCTTTTAAAAGCAATAAGAAAAGGAACTCGATTGATTTTAGTTGGAGATATAGATCAGCTTCCATCTGTAGGTGCTGGTAATGTTCTTTCTGATATTATTAAAAGTAATACTATTAAAACCATAATGCTAGATAAAATATTCCGACAATCACTAGGTAGTATGATTGTACAAAATGCTCATAATATAAACAAAGGCGAATTACCTATTTATAATAAGAAGGATACTGATTTTTTCTTTATGAGAGCAAACAACAATACTGAAATTGCAGAACTTTTAGTTGAACTATATAAAGACAGACTACCATCTAAATATAATCTAAACCCTGTGAAAGATATACAAATTTTGTCACCTATGAAAAAAGGGGACGTTGGAGTAATTGAGCTCAATAATAGATTACAAGAAGCTGTAAACCCACCTAATAAAACAAAAAAAGAGAAAACTTTTGGTAAATACACCTTTCGTGTAGGAGACAAAGTTATGCAAACTAAAAATAACTATCAAGTAGAGTGGATAATCAAAAATCCTGATAATAGTACACAAAAAGGAGAAGGTATTTATAATGGAGATATAGGTTATATAGTTTTTATAGATGAAATAGAGCAAGAAGTTTTCGTTGAATTCGATGATGGAAAAGAAGTTGTTTATCCTTTTAATCAATTAGATGAATTAATTTTATCTTATGCAACTACTGTTCACAAAAGTCAAGGTAGTGAATTTCCTGTTATAATAATGCCTATGGTTTGGGGTCCTCCAATGTTATTGACAAGAAATTTATTTTATACAGCTATTACAAGAGCAAAAGATTTAGTAGTTTTAGTAGGTATTGAAAAATACATGAAACTAATGATTGACAATAATAAAATTGACAAAAGAAATTCAGCTCTCGATCACAGGTTATCATCTGTTTTAAATAATTATGAAATGTTATCTATGTATTAATTCTACATATTGCATACTCTGTGACGCATACAATGCGTCACTACAATCTTCGCTAGATGACAAAATAAATTATTTTTTAGGAGTTTTCTATGAAAACATATATAGAATCATTTTTAGAGCTATTATATCCTGAAAAAAACACATGCTTTATTTGCGATATATATGATGAATCGATAGAAGATAAATATATATGCAGCAGTTGTGAAGGTTCTATAAAAAAATTAATACCTCCTCTATGCACTAAATGTTCTAAACCTATTGATTACAACATGTCAGTACTATTATGTCCTGACTGTATTAATGATATTAAGTATTTTGAATCTTCTAAATCACCTTTCTTCTATGATGGACTTATCAAAAAGAGTATCTATAGCTTTAAATATTATAATAAACCTTATTACTATAAGTTATTTGGAAAATTGTTAGTTGATTATATGATAAATATAAATTATGTAAATTTTGATTATATTATTCCTGTTCCGTTACACTCTACTAAAATGAAAAAAAGAGGTTACAATCAATCAGAATTAGTGGCAAGATATATTTCGAATAAATTAAACATACCATACTTAAATGCATTAAAAAGAGTTAAAAAAACAATAAAACAAAGTCAAAAAAGTAAGGAAGAGCGACGAAAAAACTTAAAAGATGCATTTTCAATAAATAAAACTAAAAATATTAATAAAATAAAAAATAGTAGTGTACTGATTGTAGACGATGTCTACACAACGGGTTCCACTACTAATGAATGTTCGAAAACACTTATTAACTTCGGAGTTAATAAAGTTAATGTTATTACCATAGCAAGATAAAGACAATTAATTGTATATTTTTTCTTCTGTTACAATCATATCCATTTTTATATCATGCTCTTCATGAGGAATTTCATTTAATACTTGAAACTCATATGCAATTGCTATTGCCTTTGTGTCACTTCTTTTTTTACTCAATATTCTATCATAATAACCCTTACCAAATCCTATGCGATTTAATTTTCTGTCAAATACTACCCCCGGAACAATAATTAAATCTATTATTTTTAAATCTACAGGTGTAATTAATTCCTTTTTAGGTTCTAGATAACCAAAAGAACACCTTTTTAAATCTTGTTCTAAGTTATGAATTTCAACAGGAATTATATTAATATTTTCTACATCAGTATATGGAATCATTACAGATTTATTTTCAGAAATCATCTGATTAATTAAAAATGAAGTTATTACCTCGTTTTTAAAATCCATATATATAAAGATAGTATTACTTTTTTTATATGCTTCTGTATTAATTATTTTTTGCATAATTATTTTGCTTTTTTCAACAACATCTTCTTTATTCATATTATTTCTAATATTTAATATTTTTTTTCTTAACTCTCGTTTATTCATATTTCACCTAAAAGAATACATTCATTAATAAATTATAGAAAAAACTCACCATTGGACTTATAAACCTACCTACAAAACCAAATACAATTAAAAGCAATGTAAAAAATCTTAAATGTTCACGATATTTATAATAGAAATTCCATACAGGTGCACCTACAATATTTCCTAGTATATGGTGTCCATCTAAAGGTGGTATTGGAATTAAATTAAATACCATCAACACTAGATTTATCTGAACTGTACCGCTTAAAACAATCCATAATATTTGATTAAATGCGTTGTAAGGCAGGAATGTATCTACAACCTTCATAAGACCAGTAAATATAAATGCAATTATTAAATTAGCTAAAGGTCCCGCTACTGATACAATAGTATCATCTCTCCTAGGATTATTAAAGTTTCTTGAGTTAATCATAACTGGCTTAGCCCAACCAAACCCAAATAACAAAAGACAAAGAAAACCAAAGGGGTCTAAGTGTTTAATTGGATTTAAAGTCAGTCTCCCTTGCATTAATGGTGTATTGTCACCCATTTGTACTGCTGCATAACCATGAGCAAATTCATGTATAGAAATTCCTAATAAAATTCCAGGTAATATAAGTAATTTTCCTAATAAATAATCCATAATTCCTCCTAATCTATATATATTATATAATACATCTTAAATATAACTTAAATTATCAAATAAAAAGGCAGTAATAACTGCCTCAGATTAATGACAAAGTCAGAATTACATTAATAACATAATTTAACCTTCATTACTATTTTCATCATTATTTAAATAAACAATTGCTGTTTCTAATCTTCTTCCTTTTATTTCTGTCAATTTTATTTTAAGACCATATTCATCTAATTCAAGAGTACTGCCATCTTCAGGAATAATACCTAAAGATCCAAAAACCAAACCTCCAAAGGTTTCGAAGTCGTCATCTGGTAGAAATATTCCTAACTGTTCTGATACATCCTTTAAATAAGCTGAACCTTTTATTTTCCAAGTATTTGAATCTATTTTTTCTATAAGATTAGGCATTGGTTCAAAATTATCATCATCTAAATTACCTACTATTTGCTCAAGTAAGTCATTCATTGTTATAACACCACTCATTCCACCATATTCATCAAAGACTAGTGCAAAATGATTTCTACTTTTTTTCATATTTTGAAATAATATATCGGTACGAACTGTTTCAGGTACATAATATGCAGTCTTCACTGCCTCTTTCATAACATTTTCCCTAGATTTATCTTTTAATCTAAAATAATCTTTTATATTCAAAACTCCTATAACATTATCAGCACTAATATCACAAACTGGATATCTGGAATGTCTATTAGAAATAATTTTTTCTTCCCATTCATCATCCGTTTCATCTAACCAGAGTATTATAGTTTCTGTTCTATGAGTCATTACTTCTTCTGCAGTTTTATTATCGAATTCAAAAACATTTTGAATCATTTCTTTTTCATTTATATTTATTGAACCTTTCTCACTTCCAACATCAATCATCATACGAATATCCTCCTCTGTAACATCGTCATCTTCAGAGTTTGGGTCAATTCCAATAATTCTCAAAATTGTATTTGTTGATGCTGTCAATAACCACACTAAAGGTGCAAAGACTTTGGAAATAAAATACAGTAATCCTGCCATAGCTAAAGCAAGCTTTTCTGCATTTTTCATTGCTACTCTCTTTGGTACTAATTCTCCAAAAACTAATGTAAAGTACGAAAGTATTAATGTAATTATAATAACAGATATTGTATTAAGTGTTGACGCAGGAACATTAAGGCCTAGATTTAGCAAGTAATGAGTTAACCTACTGGCAAAGTTATCTGCAGCAAATGCACTACCAAAAAAACCTGCTAAAGTAATTCCTACTTGTATTACAGATAAAAATTGAGAAGGTTGATCTGTTAACTTTGAAATTTTTATAGCCTTCTTGTTACCTTCTGCTGTCATTTTTGCTATTTTGTTATCGTTCATTGAAATAACAGCAATTTCAGCACAAGCAAAAATTGCATTTACAAAAATTAAAATAATTTGTAAAACTAATGGACCCCATATAGAGCCTTCTTCTAGCAAAATAGTAACCTCCTAATATACCCAATATATATAATTTACTGAAATAATAACATATATATTATATCCAGTCAATATTCAAATATTAAGCTTAAAGCTTGTTTTATCTAATTATTTGTCAAGACTTATATTTAATCTGGAATAAT
Source organism: Sedimentibacter sp. MB31-C6 (assembly GCF_035934735.1). Taxonomy (NCBI): domain Bacteria; kingdom Bacillati; phylum Bacillota; class Tissierellia; genus Sedimentibacter; species Sedimentibacter sp. MB31-C6. The sequence continues at coordinate 1,449,730 of NZ_CP142396.1, read as the reverse complement.
TTTTATTGATATAATGTAAAATATAATGTAAAATATTAATAGAAAAATATGGAGGATTGTATAGAGTTATGTATATTGAAGCCCTAATTTTAGGAATTATTGTTGGTTTAGTTAGAAGGGGAAAGATTTCAAGACTTGCCTATGCTCAATTTAACTTTAAACCACTTATTTACATATCCGCACTGTTATATTTAAGCATTATTATAATGAACTTAGGATTATTTGATTATAACTCGAAATTATATACGGGTTTCCTAATATCTTCTTATATTCTAATTGGGATATTTTTACTCACTAATATAAACAAAAAATTTATTTTTATTCCTTTAATTGGATTATGTACTAACTTAATTACATTTGTAGCTAATAGTTTCAAATTTCCTCTTTCTAGTGAGGCGGTGGCAAAAATATATGGCTCAGAAATGTTAGAGCTTCTTCATACAGGTAAAATGATTTTTTTCATACCAGCCGAAAATTCTAATTTAAAATTCTTAGGTAATATTTTTTCTGTTGGAAATTTCTTTATATTAAGTATCGGCGATATATTAGTAGCCTTAGGCGTCATATTAATTGTTCAAAATATTATGTCAGACAAATATATAAAAAACAGAAATAAGATTACTTTTTCTAAAAATATATTTAGATAAAAAACTGGGATTAATTTTTGATATTATCCCAGTTTTTTTTTATTTATCTTTAACCGTTTCTATTAAAGATGATGCAAGCCCAGCTAAACCCTGTATATTAGAAGGAACTATAATTTTTGTTGCTTGACCATTAGCTGCTTTTTCAAAGGCTTCATAACCTTTTAGTGTTAACACTTCATTATTCGGCTCAGATTCTCTTAGCATTCTTAAACCTTCTGCAGTTGCCTGTTGAATTTTTAAAATTGCTTCTGATTCACCCTCAGCTTCTCTAACTGCAGCTTCTTTATTCGCTTCAGCAGCAAGTATCGCTGCTTGTTTGCTTGCTTCAGCATCAAGAATTCGAGATTCTTTATTTCCTTCAGCTACTAATATAGCAGATCTTTTTTGTCCTTCTGCTCTAAGAATCGATTCTCTTTTCTCTCTTTCAGCTTTCATCTGTTTTTCCATTGCATCTTGTATACCTTTAGGAGGTAATATATTTTTAAGTTCAACTCTATTAATTTTAATACCCCATGGATCTGTTGCTTCATCTAATACATTGCGCATCTTTGTGTTAATAAGCTCCCTAGAAGTTAATGTCTCATCTAATTCTAAGTCACCAATTATATTTCTCAATGTTGTAGCTGTTAAATTTTCAATAGCTGTTAAAGGATTATCTACACCATATGTATATGCCTTTGGATCCGTTATCTGATAGAATATAACTGTATCTATCTGCATTGTAACATTATCTTTAGTAATAACTGGTTGTGGTGGAAAATCTACAACTTGTTCCTTTAATAAAACCCTTTTTGCAATTTTATCAATTAATGGAGTTTTAACATGTATTCCAACACCCCAAGTTCCTTGGTAAGCTCCAAGGCGCTCTACTACATAAGCTTTAGCCTGAGGCACAATTCTTATGTTTGTTGCAATTAAAATTACGATTACTACTAATAAAAATATTAATATATAAAACATTTAATACCTCCCTTTATTTTTTTCTTTCCACAATTAGTTTAACACCTCTTATTTCCTTAACTAAAACTATTTCATCTTTTTCTATAACTTCATCATTAGATGCTCTTGCAGACCAAACTTGACCCCTCACTTTTACTGTACCTTCATTATCAATATTATTTATTCTAGATTGAACTTTAACATATTCTCCTATTAAGCTGTCAGCATTTGTACGAGTTTTTCCTATTTTTAATTTTTCTACAGCAATAGGTCTTGTAAATATTAAACATATAACAGATACAACTAAAAATATTACTATCTGTATTTGAATACTAAAACCAATAATATAAATTATCAAGGCAGCTAAAGCTCCAATTGCAAACCATATCGTTGCCAAGCCTAAAGTCGATGCTTCAATAACCAGGCATGCAACAATTATACCTAACCATGTCCAACCTATATATCCCATAAATCCCTCCTTAAAGGTTCTATATTAATTATATACCATTACCTTAACTTATTAAACACTTATTTTATTGAATTTAGATAGCTAAATATTTTATTTAATCTATAATGCCACTTAAAGGCTGGTAGGTATTAACATATGTATTATATATGCTAATTGCATAGTGAAGATGTGGACCAGTGGAAAATCCTGTTGATCCTACTGTACCGATTATATCACCTTTTTCAACAGTTTCTCCTTCTTTCACTAATATAGAATCTAAATGATAATAAGATGAAAATAACCCTAATCCATGATCTATTACTATAGTATTACCTGGAGATAACAGTCCATTCATTGCAAAAGTAACAATTCCATTATTTGGAGCTTTAACCTCTGTACCAATAGAAGCAGCTAGATCTATTCCAGAATGCCTTGAAGATGACGGTTCATTATTAACATATCTTATTTCTGCATAATCAGTAGTTAGAGTACCTTCTATCGGCATAATAAAGGGGCCTTCCCATAACTTTTCAGGAGATGAGACAGTTCTTGCAGGTTTTACTAATTGAGCAAATTCTATTATGGCTTCATCATTATTATTAGTATCATTCATTTCTTCTGAAACAGTAAGATATTGAACCTTAAAATTTTTCTCTCTTATGGTTATTAACTTTGATTTAGTATATTCTGTACCTTTTCCTTTGTTAAATACTGCTTTTACTTCATATTCACCTGAATTTACATATAGATCAATAGGAAAAATAGACATATATTTATCTTTATATGAATGTACTTCGATATCTTCTACCTTATTTATATCCGTATTAATACTCACTGTTTCGTCTTTATTTAAATTTTCGACAGTAAGTACTAAAATATTTCCTGGGTAATTCTCTTTAGAAACTATTGTAAAATCTGCAGGAAAATCTGCTTCAACCATAAAACTTATTGTCTGATTACCATAATAATCCGAATTGCTTTTTAGCAACCAATGCGCCTCTGTTTCTATGAAGTATTCCCCATCTTCATAAATTCTTTTTAATACATCATTAATAGTCTTTCCCGTATGTATTATATTACCTTCCTTGTATATTCGTGCAACTTGATTGTCAGGTTCTACTTCATATGTAATATCTAATGTATCATTGTCTTTTATTATTATATTCTCATTATCTTCAGTCAACGTCCCTTGCTTTTTTACAAAATTGCCATCAACATCCTTATATGTCCAATTATATTCAACATTAGGCTTTATAATTTTATCGTTATAAATCAATGAAATATCATAAATCGTATTATCAATATAAATATATGAAAAATAATCATCTAACAATAACTTTTTAGCTATATTATCTCTTACCTTATGAATCTCATTATCCTTTGATATATATACACCTTGATTTTCAATATCAAAACTAAATATATAAACTTCAACTTCTGAATTTTTATTAATATATACTTCAAAGGGAAATAATGAAGTAATATCTTCGTCTGATTTTTCATTCTTACGTAAAGCATCTGAAATATTTGCAGCAGTTTCACTATCCGTAGATATTGTAATTTTTTCACCATTTTTTATATTAACTAACTTTATTTCTGTAATGTCAGATGCATATATGCCACAACCAGCAATAAAGATTGTCATTACAAGTAATAATAAATATTTATATATTTTCATTTTACCTCCTATTCCTCTATAGTTTTTGTCTTTAATATCGATTTATACATTGTATTATAATTAACAAATATTATCCATATATTTTATATAAACTAAAGATTAAGGCATTAAATATTATTTGATAATTATGCCAACAGGACAATGATCACTACCATAAATTTCAGGGCAAATAAATGATTTTTCTAAATTATCTTCAAAATTTTTAGAAATAATAAAATAATCGATTCTCCATCCCACATTTTTATCACGTGCGCGACCAAAATAAGACCACCATGAATATGAATCCTTCTTATCAGGATAAAAATACCTATATGTATCTATAAAACCAGCTTCTAAAAGTTCTGTCATTTTAGACCTTTCCTCTTTTGTAAAACCAGCATTTTTTACATTAGTTTTCGGATTTTTTAAATCTATTTCTTTGTGTGCTACATTCAAATCCCCACACATAATCACCGGCTTTATTTTATGTAATTTCAACAGATAATTCCTAAAATCATCTTCCCATTTCATTCTGTATTCAAGCCTTAGTAATTCACGTTTAGAATTTGGAGTATATACATTTACAAGATAAAATTTATCGTACTCTAAAGTTATTATTCTTCCTTCTTTATCATGTTCTTCAATTTCCATTCCATATTGAATTGAAATAGGTTTTTCTTTAGTAAATACAGCAGTTCCTGAATAACCCTTTTTCTCAGCATAATTCCAATAATCATAATACCCTTTTAAATCTAACTCTATTTGTCCTTTTTGCAATTTTATTTCTTGTACACAAAAAATATCAGCGTTCAAATCATTAAAAACATCTATAAAACCTTTTTTAACACAAGCTCTTAATCCATTAACATTCCAAGATACTAATTTCATAATATCCTCCTTTATTTTACTAGTTCATATTATAATAAATTTATTATATACTATAAAATAATTTATTTAAATACTTTTTATGTAATGTATTAAAAGTTAAAAAATATTATAATTTTTCATTGATAATTATTTTACATTGTGTTAAAATTATTCTAATAAATTTTTCATATAAAATGGTTTTATCGAGGGGGAGATATTATTTGAGTGGAATTAAACAAAAAAAAATAGGTTTCAAAATAGGTAGAATAGAAAATTTAGAAATATTATTAATTTTTCCCACCCTTTTATTTATCTTAGCATTCGTTTTTGACAATCCTAATAATATATTTCATGGACTATATAGCATTATTATATCCCCAGATATATTACTTACAGACTATTTGAAAATAGGTGGTTTAGGTGCCACTTTTGTCAACACTTCACTTCTAGCTTTCTTTAATATTTTTATAATTTACAAATTACAATTAAAAATTAATGGCGCTTTAATAGCTGCTACATATACTATTATTGGTTTTTCATTTTTTGGTAAAAATATTTTTAACGTATGGCCTATGTATATTGGAGGATATTTATATATAAAATACCATCAAATTGAATTCAAGAATATTTTAGTGGTTGTTATGTTTTCAACAGCTCTTGCACCAGCAGTAAGCGAATTATCTTTTTCCCTAAATTTGCCTATTTATATAGGTTTACCATTAGGCATATTTTTCGGCATTATTTGTGGCTATATTATTACACCACTTTCATCTAATATGAGTAGGGTACACGATGGTTATAACTTATATAATATTGGTTTTACAGCTGGAATTATAGGAATTGTTCTTAACTCAATTCTTAGAAGTTTTGGTATAAATATTCCTCAGCAACAAATATTGTCTACGGAATATGATACATTTCTAAAAATTTTGCTGTTTCTTTTTTTCATTTTGTTGATTATAATAGGATATGTAATTAACAATAAATCATTTAAGGGTTACAATAAAATATTTAATTTTTCTGGAAGGCTGGTAACTGATTTTACTCAATTGGTTGGATATGGTTTAACCTTTATTAATATGGGTATAATGGGGCTGATAGCTATGAGTTTTGTCTTTTTAGCCGGTGGTAACGGAATCTTTAACGGACCAGTTGTAGGCGGTATTTTTACTGTAGTAGGTTTTGCTGCTCTTGGAAAACACCCTAAAAATACTATTCCCATTATGATAGGCGTTTTCTTAGCAGGTATACTCAAAATATGGAATATGCAATCAACTCCAGTTATAATAGCTGGGCTATTTGGCACAACACTTGCTCCTATAACTGGAAAGTATGGATTTTCTGCAGGAATTATCGCCGGATTTTTACATCTTTCTGTTGCTATGAATGTAGGAACTTCTCATGGTGGTATTAATTTATATAACAATGGCTTTTCAGGAGGGTTAGTCGCAGCATTTTTATATTCGTTATTTGATACCCTTAGGAAAGGAGACTAAAATGAAATATGAAATTCAAAAAATTTCTCGAATAGTAGATGTCATGATAGATTTCTATTTATCTCGTTCTGCAAAAAAAACCAATTTTTCTATAGAAGAAAAAAAAGGTAAGTTTATAATAAATGTATATGCTGAACAAATAGATTGTAATTATGAAAAAATCGAAGAAATGAAGGAACTCCTAAATGTTCAAAGACAAAGAGAAATGGAAGAATACTATTGGCAACTTGCTGGAAATGATATTGACGGAGAAGAAATTAATTTAATTGGAATGATGGTAGATGAAGCAACAGTTGAATATAATTGTCCTTCTTTAGAGATAACATTAATAAGATATAAATGAACTTATAATAATGTATGTAATTCTGATAATTGTACTTTTTATTAAAACGCAGAATTACATACATTTTTCAATATAATTAATCTTTTACTATTTTCTTATGAACATATTCAGATAATGACGAAAACAACATTGCCTGATATAAAACATTAAATTCTATTATATCCCCAAGTTTATATTGAACTTTGCTATCTTCAATATCCAATATAGTATGATCACTACTTGCTCCTAACACTTCGATGTTTTTATCCTTTGGAACTAACTTTGATGAATCTCCAACATCTTGATTTCCTAAAGCAACAATTGCTCTTTTTCTAATTCCCCTATCTTCATACTTTCCGTATTCACCAAAAGCATTAACCATAAGCTGTCCAATAGGATAAGTAGGTTTATCATTAATTTCGATGATTTGTGCCTTTAAAATAAAAGTGTCTGGGTCAAGGCCTTCAATACTAGTATCCCAATATAATGGTAAGTCTTGAGTATTATTAATTCCTTCTCCAATACGTAAATGATTTATTTTCTTAGGTACTTCTCCTCGTACTAGAAGTGGAAGTGTTGTTGTACCCCCTCCCGATATAATATTAAGATTACGTTTCAACTTATTTTCTATAAGCTCAGCTGTTGTACATAGTTCTCCTAAATTCTCTGAGGTAGGAGCAATTGATCCATAGCAACTTAAATTAGTCCCTATACCTTCAAGTTGTATATATTTTAATTCATTTTCAACGTAAAGAGAAAAATCTATTAATTCTTCTCTTGTGAAAACCCCTTCCCTTAAATCCCCTAAATCATACATTAATATAACTTTATATATTTTATTTTGCTTTTCTGCCTCTTTATTTAACTTTGTCATAGTTTCCCTCTCGGAAATAAGACACATATCACTGTATTTAACTACATCTTCTAATTCACATTCCATAGGTATTCTTACAAGGAGTAGTGGTATTTTAATATTTAATTCTTTTAATATTTTTAATTGCTCAATCCTTGAGCTACCTAACTGAGAACAACCTCCCTTAGCCATTTCTAATGCTGCTTCTGTAATACCACCAAATCCCTTTATTATTCCTGCTATCTTTATTCCTTGTTCATTGCATACTTCTGTAACTCGTTTTGTGTTGTTGTACATTTTTTTTAAATTAACTTCAAGTGTTGGATATTTGTTCATGTTTCCTCCTATATTTCAAATTTTTTGCATTCCCTTAATTCTTTAAAAAAATCTTTTAAAACCTTTGAACACTCTTCTTCTAACACTCCAAATTTAACATCTATATTATGGTTTAGTTCATCCATTTGGACAATATTTAATATAGAACCACATGCCCCACTTTTAAAATCTCTAGCACCTATTATAAGCTTTTCTACTCGGGCATTAATCAGTGCACCTGCACACATTGGACAAGGTTCTAATGTTACATACATTGAACATCCAGGCAACCTCCAACCCCCTAAATTCCTACAGGCATCCTTAATAGCAGAAATTTCAGCATGTAATGTTGCATCTTTTAAAGTTTCTTTTTGATTATACCCTCTTCCAACTATTTTCCCATCTTTTACTATTATTGCACCTATTGGCACTTCTTTAAGCTCAGAAGCTTTATATGCTTCTATTAAAGCTTCTGACATAAATTTTTCATCCATAATTATCCTTAAATTGTTTTATTTATTATATTATAGTTTACTTTTATTGTATAAGTCAATATGCTTATGTCTATTATTACCTATTTACTTATCAATGAAAGAGCTTTATAATTGAAATACAGGAAAATATAAATTTTCCATATTTTTATACATAAAGGAGGACTACATTGAATTTAATTAAAAAAATTTCAGTTTTAGGACTTTGTTTTACTATAACTTTCAATCCAATCGCTAATGCAGATATATTAGATTCTATACTAGACATTGAACCTGCGGAAACTACAACGCCAGGTGCAATATCAACTAACATAGTTTCATTATCTGATATTAATGAACACTGGGCTGAAAATTGGATAAAAGAAGCTATTGAAATGGGATTTGTAAAAGGATATGAAGATAAAACATTTAAACCTGATAGAACTGTTACTAGAGCAGAATTTGCGACATTATTAAATAATGCAATTAAAAATAATGATACTGTTTCATTAAATCTCTCAGATTTAAGTGAGGATGATTGGTATTATAAAGAAATAGAAAAAGCAGTAGCTGTTGGATTTTTTGGTGGATATGAAAACAATACTTTTAGACCAAATAATCCTATAACGAGAGAAGAAGCTGCAAAAGTAGTAAGTAGTGCTATAACTACAGGAGACCTAGACGGAGATGGTGCTAATTTATTAAAAGATTACAGTGCTATTCAAGATTGGGCTAAACCAAGTGTCCAATCTGCATACAATAAGGGATATATAATTGGATATCCAGAAGGTCTCTATAAACCTACTAAAGCAGTAACCAGAGCAGAAGCAGTTAAAATAATCTATGAAATAATTAAAAATGAAAATATTGAACGAGGTTTTAATTTAACAAATAGTAATGAAACTTACTACGGCGCAGTAGTCGTAGGTGATTTAAATGTATTAGATTCAGTTGGTACAGGTAGTGTATATATAAATAACGTTACAGTTTTAGGAGACATAGTCGTTTCTGCAGAGAATTTAAATTCAATAGATATGACAGATGTAAAGGCGAGAAGTATTATAGTTAAAGATAAAAATAATACATTAAAAATTATTTGTCACGATAATATTAACATAAAAAATTCACAACTGCCTTCAAAAGTTATAATACAAAAATTAGGAAACAATATTACAATTGGAAATCAATAAATCATTATTAAAAATAATCGAATAAAAATGTAGGGAGCACATTCATCATGCTCCCCATTTTTATAATTTAATATAAATCTAAAAGCTCTATTGTATTTTTAAATTCTTTATTAATATATATAGTATCTATTGTTCTTTCTTCATCTGTAATATCAAATATATCTAAAATATATCCTTCATCATTATCTTTTTTCTCAAAAGAATGAAAATAATTCCCATATAATAATCCTTCAAAGGTCTTATCTTTTTTCGTCATTAGGATGTCCATATCATTTGTCAACGAATCACGAATTTCACCTAAATCAATCTTAACTTCCATCATTTCATAATTTCTAGCATCTCTTAAATTACAGTATATATTTCTTTCACTATAATAATTTTCATCATACAGATAATAGTATTGTTTTTCTTTAAATTCCTGAGATGTAATAATCCTATTAGCAATTTCATCCTTTTTTAAATTTATGGAATTATCTTCTGAAATTCCATCAATATTATAATCTCGAATTAAATAACTTCCATCGCTCATCCAATAAATTATTACAATATTACTACGATAGTAATAATCATCAAAATAATAGCTTTGATTGTTAATAAGTTCATTCTGCAACTCAGCTATATTTTCTATATTCTCTGTTTCAGTAAATAGAGTTATTCCGTTTTCTCTTTGTAACTTTAAAAGCGTTTCTTGGTCTAAAACATTATCATCGTTTAAACTTTGATTAACTCTATTTAATATCCAAGATGAAGAACCTACACAAGCCATTTCAACATCTTCCGAATTCGGAACAACATTTTTATATTTATTAGCTATGGCAATTGTACTACCAGTCAATGCTATAAAGCCAGCCATACTTATTGCAAATACCCTTATTGATAATTTTGAAATTCTAAATGATTTTTCTATAACTGCAATTATAATATAATATGTAAGCATAGCTAAAATCATTGAAACTATAACTTTATTTAATATACTGTTTCTATAAGACATAAATGAAAATGCTGCAGGCATAATTAAACTTGCTAATACTGAAACAAAATACTTATAACCATCAAATACTATAAAGTTTCCTGTGTTTTCATTTTTTCTATTTTTTATACACTTATTCATAATTAAAGTAATTAATAATAATATGCATCCTAATATCAATACATAAATTACATCAACAGACTCATCTACATACTTGAAAAAGTATATGTATTCTAGCTTATAAATTGTATTTACAAAGTATTCCATAAGAACATTTGCACTAAATCCTATTACTATGTTTTCAAGTATTGAGAAAACAAAATTAATTATCAAATATATTATTGCAGGTAAAGCAAAGTTAAATACAGTCATAGCACCTGCCATAATAGTATTTCCTGTTAATATAGAAGACAGAGAAGCTAAAAATATACCTACCGTAAGCCAAGGAATTACAAATTTAAAAGATTCAAAAATTCTGAAATCTAGTCCTTGAAAAACGATAGAAATAGTCAACAAAATTATTAGAAAAGCTGTAAACACTAAATTTGATATAATTTGAACTTCAATTTGTTTTTTTAATGTTACTGGCTTTGATTTATAATACGAAAGTTTAGCATCACTATGAAGAAAACTGTTGTCAATCATACAATTTACAAATACTATTATAAATGTTTCTACAATTCCAAACATTATAAAAAATTCTTCATCAAATTTTAAGATATAAGGTATTAATAGTGTTGTTACAAATATTATAACAGTTGATAATAAATACCAATTTTTCTTGCCCTTAATTGAATTTATAAGAAGTGGTATAAAATTACTTTTCTTTAATTTCTGTTCCATATCCTACCCCTCCTAGCTCTGTAATAAATATTTCTTCAAGACTCATTGAAAGTTTGTCAAATAATAAAAGTTTATATTTACTTTCTAAAAATTTTTTAAATTCTTCTATACTGCCTGTTAATACACAAATATAAACACTTCCAATTTTCACTGTTTTTATAATATTAAAATCTTTTAATTCATTAGTGTTAAATTCCCCATCTACAGCAAACTGAACTCTTTTTATTTCTTCCTTCATTTTTTCTAAACTTTCTTCTTTTAAAATTTTACCTTCATGCATTATGCCTACTCTATCGCAAATATTGTCAAGTTCCTTTAAATCATGAGAAGAAATAATAACTATCATTTCATTTTCCATAACTTCTTGAATTAAAACATCCCAAAATTTTCTTTTAATAACTGCATCTAACCCATCTACTATTTCATCAAGAAGTAGAACTTTTGGTTGAGTTGATATAGCTAATACAAAAGCCGCTTGTTTTTTTTGTCCTTTGGACATTTTATTTAAATTTTTATTTTTATCAATATTAAAAAATTTTATAAGCTCTTCAAATTTTTCTCTAGATATATTTTCATACATTAATTTTTCATATTGAAATAGCTTTTCTAAAGTATATTGATATGGAAAAAATAAATTATCCTGTACATAATAAAAATCTTTTATTACACCTGAATTCTCTTCTACTATTTCATCATTAATATAAACATTACCTTTATCTTGTTTATATATATTCATTATGTGTTTTAGTAAAGTTGTTTTGCCGCAGCCATTTGAACCTACTAATCCATATATTTGACCTTTATCTGCATTTAAATTTATATTATACAAAACTTGAAAATCGCCAAAATTCTTATTTAAATCATTTATTTTTAACATATAACCTCCTAACTATTGCTACCATTAAGAATATTTTTAAATATTTCGGTTAAATCATGATCACTCAACCCAAGTTCTTTTAAAGATTTAATTGCCTTTGCAAGCTTAATCTTTAACTTTTTAATATGTAGCATCCTTAATTCATCAGCACTCTTAACAAAACTTCCAATGCCCTTCACAGAATAAATATAGTTATCAGTTTCTAAATTCTTGAATGCCTTTTGTATTGTATTAGGATTAACTTTTATTAATGAAGCTAACTCACGTACTGATGGTAACTTCTCATCAGGTTTTAGAGCTCTTGATAATATTAACCTTGCAAATTCTTCATAAATTTGTTCATGTATTGCCTTTGAGCTATTATAATCAATATTTACCAAATTTGCACCTCCTATCAAAAATGGCTGTAAGCAATTTTTTTATTCACATATTCAAACAATGGACCTTCATATATCGTTTCTAACTCTAAAGTATTATAATCATCAGGTACTACTAATGTAATTTCTTTATTAAAAGGTATTATTCCCCATAATAAGTATGTAACAAAGCTAGAACAAACATAATAATAATCCCTTTTCAAAGGTATATTGAAATACATTAAAACCAAATTTAATATACTGTATTTAAATCTTTCAGGTGAATTAATAAACTTCTCTAACCGCCTCTTAATAATATTGTACTCACTATCAGTTACTTCAAGTTTATATATTTTACATTTTGTTTCTGGATATAATTTAAATATACCGTGATTTATATTTTCTCTAACAAATCCTCCTGGTAATGGTAACCAAGTTATCTTCCTGCCAAAACTATACATATCTGTACAATCCTCTGTAAAGGATATTGATATGTGATTATAAGGCTTTTTTGAAAATGCTTTTAATGTTTTTGAAACTAAAGTATTTGTTTGTGTTAAAACTATATTAATTTCTTTCATAAATTTCTCCGTTATAATTATAATGTGTATTAGTACGCTTAATACAGTGACTGTATTATATATCATAATACACTAACTGTCAATATACATTTTCAAAAAAACAGTACAAACTATTATATATAGCCAAACTTTACTTTGTCTACAATATAATAATTTATACTGTATTTTAATCATATATCATTTTTACTGAAGTTGTTTTTTGTATTCTTCTAACTCTCTATCATTTGCTAAAATAAAATGTTCAGGTTCTATTTCAACCCATATTGGTGGGTTATTATCATAATCAAAATGGCAACTTGTATCATATATATTAACTTTCTTATTTTTTTCTAACCTTGGATTAGGTGTTGGTATTGCCGATAGCAGTGACTTTGTATACGGATGAAGTGGATTAGCAAATAATAATTCTGTTTCTGCAAGTTCTACAATTCTACCCTTGTGTATTACTGCTATCCTATCTGATATAAACCGTACTACAGATAAATCATGTGCAATAAACAAGTAAGTTAAACCTCTTTGTTTCTGTAGCTTTGATAAAAGATTTATTACTTGAGCACGTATTGATACATCTAAAGCTGAAATAGGCTCATCTGCTATAATTAATTCAGGTTCCATTACCAATGCTCTAGCTATACCTATACGTTGTCTCTGACCTCCAGAGAACTCGTGAGGGAAACGACTTGCAAATTCTGGAAGTAATCCAACATCTAATAATGCTTCTTCTACTTTCTTTTTTCTGTTTTCCTCAGAACCATAATTGTTTAAATTATACAATCCCTCTGATACTATATAATCAACCTTAGCTCTTTCATTTAATGAAGCCATAGGATCTTGAAAAATCATTTGCATTTTCCTCGTAAGCTCTTTGTCAAATTCAGGATCTATCTTACCACTAATCCTTTTTTTATCATAAATTATTTCTCCACTTGATGCCGGATTAATTCTTATGATGGCTCTACCTATTGTAGTTTTACCTGAACCGGATTCTCCTACAAGTCCAAAGGTTTCTCCTTTGTAAATATTGAAACTTACATCATTTACTGCTACAAATTTTTTATTTTTCTTACCAAATTCTACTCTTAAACTCTTTACTTCCAATAGTACATCTTTTTTATTTTGCATTTACTTCACCACCTTTTATGTTCATTGACTGCATTTTTTTAATCATTGAAGGTGGTTCAACTTTTGGTGCCCTTGGATCCAACAACCATGTACGTGCTTTATGTGTAGAACTAACTTCAAAGTAAGGAGGTCTTTCTACAAAATCAATTTTTAAAGCATTTTGATTTCTTGGAGCAAATGCATCACCAACTATTTCCTTAAATAAATTAGGTGGAGTTCCCTTTATTGAATATAAAGCTTCACCTTTTATACCAAGCTGAGGTAATGAAGATAAAAGTGCCCATGTATAAGGATGTTTAGGATCAAAAAATACTTCTTCTGCACTACCTATTTCTATTATGTCCCCTGCATACATTACTGCTATTCTATCAGCTACATTGGCAACAACCCCTAAGTCATGAGTAATGTATATAATAGTCAAATCATATTTTTTTTGAATATTCTTCAATAAATTTAGTATTTGTGCCTGAATAGTTACATCTAAAGCTGTAGTAGGCTCATCGCAAATAAGGATATTTGGATTGCATGCTATTGCTATAGCGATAACGACTCTTTGTCTCATTCCACCAGAAAATTCATGAGGGTATTGCTTATATCTTTTTTCTGGTTCATTAATACCAACATCACTTAATATTGAAATTGTAAGTTTTTTTGCTTCTTCGCCCTTTAAATTTTGATGAAGTTCTATTGATTCTTGTACTTGTTTACCTATAGTTTTAAGAGGATTTAAACTAGTCATTGGATCTTGAAATACCATTGCTATTTCTTTTCCCCTAATTTTTATCCAATCATTCTCTGTTTTAAATTTAGCTAGGTTTTCACCATTATACATTATAGAACCTTCTGCAATCCTACCATTAGCATCTAAAAGTCCCATGAAAGATTTTGTAAAAACCGATTTGCCTGATCCAGACTCTCCAACAATTGCTAAACTTTCACCTTTATGCAATTCTAGAGATGTACCTCTTATTGCAGTTAATTCATCACCTCTTAAATTAAATTTTATAACTAAATCTTCTATAGATAAAATTATTTCACTATTAATTATTTCTTCAATTGTTTTTATTGCCATATTCTGTACCTCCTACACATGATTTCTCGGGTCAGCAGAATCTGCAAACACATTACCTATAACATAGAACGAAATTGTTACAATAGATATAATTAAAGCTGGAAAAAATAATTGATATCTTGATTCTGGATTCATCATTATCATTCTACCTTCATTAATTAAATTACCAAGAGATGGTATATCTAATGGAAGTCCCATTCCTATATATGATAGAAATATTTCATTTCCTATAGCCAACGGTATTGCTAAAGACATTCTCAACATTATAACAGATACCAAATAAGGCAAAAGATTTTTAGTTATAATTCTGCTTGTTGGTGTTCCTAAACATCTAGATGCTAAATTATATTCTCTGTCTCTTATAATAATTATTAAATTACGTACAAATCTAGCCATTTGAAGCCAACCAGTCATACACATGGCAAATATAATAGTTGGTATACTTGGTTTCATAATATATGTTAATATAATTAAAACTACTGTAGTAGGTATATTATCCCAAACATTATATATTTCGGTGATTATTGCATCAAGTTTTCTTACATACCCCCACAAAGCTCCAATAGTTATACCTACTATAGCTTCAAATATACCTACAGCAAGTCCTATAAAAAGAGATGTTCTAGTACCACTCCATACTCTTGCCCACAAATCTTGACCGATAGAATTAGTACCAAACCAAAATTCCTTACTAGGTTTTTCATTATGATACTGAAGTCCTGTTTCAGGATTATTATATATTTGAGTTGGACTTTTTTGATTTGGTAATAAAGGCTGTAATAAAGTAAACATTACAACAACAGCTATTAAAATTAAAAGTACAACAGCAACCTTGTTTTTAATAAAAACTTGAAATGTTGATCTCCAAAAAGAATAATTAGAATATCCAATTAATTCTGATTGTGATTCATCGTATTCTGCAAATTCAAATAAGGAGGGGTCTATATTATCTGCCATTTTATTAATTAATTTTTTACTTGTCATTATCTAGAACCTCCTTTACTACCTAATTTAATTCTAGGGTCAAAAATGCCCATTAATATATCTCCTAACATTAATCCTATTATCCCAATAGATGAATACATAAGAACTAATGCTTGAACTAAAGTGTTGTCCTGCCTTTGTATAGCAGTTACTAAAAGTCCTCCTGTTCCTGGTATGGAGAATAATGATTCAACATATATTGAGCCAGAAACTGCATATAATATTGATGCAGGCAAATATTGTGCCAAAGGGACAAATGCATTACGTAAAATATGTTTAACCATTATATCTTTACTTTTAAGGCCCTTTGCCCTAGCTAATTTTACGTAATCTTTGTTTAATTCATCAACCATATATCGCCTTATCCACATAGCATAATAAGCTATATTAACAATAGATAGGCAAAGAATAGGTAATATCCAACTTTTTGGGTCTAATTTATCATACAAAAGAGGTAACTTAAACAAATCTGTCAAAAACACCTGTATAAGCAGGAAATAAATAACTGCAGGCACTGCATTTGCTCCTACTACATATACAGTACCAAACTTATCCCACGCCTTTCCTTTGTATCTAGCCATTAAAATACCCATGCTTAGTCCAACTACTATTGATACTCCTAATGAAGCTAATCCAAAACGTACTGATGTAATAATTTTGTCGCCAAGTATAGATGAAATAGCTACCTTAGGTCTATAGGTTATGGATTCTCCTAAGTCTCCTTGTAATAAATCACCATAGAAATTTTTCAACTGTATATACCAAGGATCTAACAAGCCTAAATTTTGTAATTTAGCTATCTTTTGACCTTCATCTAACTTATCAAAACTAGCACCAAAATATCCTTCAATAGGCATCATACGCATTAGTAAAAAAACTATGGTAACAACAATAATTAACGTTAAAAAGGATCTTAAGAGCCTAGTTACATAATATTTCATGCATTAACGCCCTCGCTTTCTTTAATTTTAATTTCCCATTATTTAATTATGATTTAAAGACGAAGAATCTCATATTTCAACATTTATGAGATTCTTCACTGCTATCCTAATAATCTATCTTAATTAGCTTCTTTTAAAGCTTCATCACGTTCAATTTTCCACTGTTCGTAAGCTGCGTTAAATTCTTCTGTATTCAAAGGTCTCACAAGAAGTTTTTGACCTTTCCATCTGTCCCTAGATATTCCAAATGGAGCAAATTGCGATTCAAAAGGATGTACCTGGGACGCAACATATCCATCTCCACCACTTACACAAAATGGGATAACAAATGCGTTATTTATAAGTAATGCTTCTGCTTCAGCAAATAATTCATATCGCCTAGTTAAATCAATATATTCGCTTTTAGCTTCTTCCAACAAAGCTTCATATGTTTCGAAAATATTATTTCCTTCATCATCTACATCTGTAGTGTATTCAGGGAAATTATATGTTCCGCCACGAGCAAATGGATCTGTATATGTTTGTGGGTCTGCATAATCAGGGCCCCAATTTACTTGCATCAATGAGTAATTTCCAGCTCTTCTCGTTCCATCAAGAAAACCTGTTGGAGCATGTGGTAATAATGTTATTTCCAAATAATCATTTCCTAGTAATGTTTCTAATTGTTGTTTAACGACCTGTGCTTCATTTGCCCAAGATGTACTGTTTGTATTATAAGGCATCAATATTTTTACTGGAAAAGTAACTCCATTTTCTGTAAGTTCTTGAACTGCTTTTTCTTTATAACTAAGAGCTTCTTCTTCATTATAAAAGTCTTTGTCTGATATTACTGCCAAATCACCTATAGATGTAAAATCTACTCCATTTTGTGAAGTAAATTCTGGTGGTGTAATAGTATTTATAATTCTATATTCAGGATTATATGGATCTTGAGTCGTCATTGCTGCAACTCTGTTAAATGCTGACATAATTGATTTACGGAAATTCGTATTATTAACAGCTATTTTCCAGTTTTCAGGATCATATTCTGCATCAAATTTTGGATCAAAATTAAAAGCATAGAAATATGTGTAAGTTCCAAGCCTGTCTGGTCTAACATGTTCTTTTAACTCTGAGTCATTCATCCATTCATCAAGACTTGCAGGTGGAATTATAACATCTGAAACCTCACCACGTTTGTACATTTCTCCAGCAAGAGCTGTTGCTTCTTTATTATATTTATAATTTAATTCTGTAATGTATACGTTTTCTGAATCCCAATATGTCGGATTTTTCTTAAGTATTCTATGCATTTGAGGTTCAAACTCCGACAAAAGATAAGCACCATTATATAATAATGCTGAATTGGCTGTACCAAATTGGTCTCCCATTTCTTCTAAAAATGGGCCATAGGCAGGAAAAAAGCATACATAAGTTAACATTGACTCAAAATATGGAACAGGTTCTTTTAATTTATATTCTAAAGTATACTCATCTATCGCTTTCACGCCAACTTCTGAAAAATCTGTTATTTCACCATTGAAATATTCTTCTGCATTCTTTATTACACTATAGAACATGTTAGCTGTTGCTGATTCATTTTCTGGTTTTAGTATATATTGAGCTGCGCTAACAAAGTCATTTGCAGTTGTTTCAGCTACTTCGTTTCCTTCAAAATCAACCCACTTTACCTTTTTTCTTAAGTGGAATGTCCATGTCAACCCATCATCTGACACTTCCCATGTTTCTGCCAAATCCGGCTGTACTACTCCATATTTATCATAGTCAACTAAAGTGTCTACCAAATTAGCAGCAAGTTGTAATTCAACATATGTTGTAGTAGTTAAATAATTTATAGTTGTAATTTCTTCAGCATATACCGTTTTATAAACTTGTTTTTCAGCGTACTTACCGCCTTCTGTAATATCTTCACCTGTAGAATCCTCTTTTTGTATAGAATCGTCTGTACCTGAAGGCTCTGTTGTTCCACATGCTGTTAATATCAGTGTTAATACTAAAATTAAAGATATTAATTTTTTCATCTTTCCCTCCTAATTTTAATTTATAATATAATTAGTATATACTAATATATATTCCAACTTGTGAATTCGTTTTCCTGTAATATAAAAATTGGTGCACCTGAGAGGAGTCGAACCCCCGACACATGCCTTAGGAGGGCACTGCTCTATCCTACTGAGCTACAGATGCACATTTATTATAATATTTACTTGTAACGAGAATTTTACACTAAATAATATTACTTGTCAATACATTGAAATAATATAATATTATGATTTTATTTATATTTATACACTTTATAAATTGATATGCTTATTATTTTTTATTAATTTTTAACAATTCATAACAATATATTAATATATCAATAACTAAATTTTCAAACTTTATGAATTGTTTAAATGTATATTTAATGAATAATTTACAAATTAATTTATTGAATTTTTTTCATTTTTTTAAAATATAATATTTAGTAAAATAAACTCACTAATTTCCAAAAATGTTCAATAAAAATCTATAAATCCTTATAAAAATATTTGCTTTCTTTACATCTTCACCAACTACAGCATCGATTTGTTTTGTTTCCTCTTCATTTATATATACGCTTATTGTACCTATTTTATCACCTTTAATTAATGGTGCATTTACAGTATCATTATACGTCACTTCAATTTTTACGATGTCCTCATTGCCTACCATTTTATTTAAATCGGTTGCTGGAAACACATCTATTTTACCTTTTTTCGAATTAGAAATATAAACTTTATCAATTGGTTGTGACATATCGACAAGTTTTTGTTGACTATAATTGTTCATTCCATACTTTAAAAGTTCTGTTGACTTATTTATTCTTTCTTCATGTGTTTGAGCTCCCATAATTATAGCAATAAGCCTATAGTCTTGTCCATTTCCAGTTACTGGTAATGTTGATACAAGGCACAAACCAGCTTTATCTGTATAGCCGGTTTTGAGACCATCTACACCTTCTAAAACAGTCAATAAAGGATTAGTTGCTTCTTTTTGATAATTTCTTTCTTCTATTATGAGTTCTTGCTGTTTTGTAATTTCCAATAATTTAGGATAATTAGTCAATATATGCCTAACAAGCTTGTATATGTCTGAGATTGACATATGATTTTGACCTGTTTCCGCATCATTTATAGGTAATCCATGAGGATTAATAAAACTTGCTGACAACAATCCTAGCTCTGAAGCTTTTTCATTCATCATATTAACAAAATTATCTACAGTGCCACCTACATGTTCTGCTATAGCAGTTGCACAATCATTTCCAGATACTATAAGCATTCCCTTTACTAGTGTATCTAAACTTAAAGTTTCACCTGATAAAATTCCAAAACTACTTCCTTCTGTAGAAGCAGCATGACCACTAATAACAACATCATCATTTAATGATATTTTTTCTTCTTCAACAGCTTCCATCATCAATAAATATGTCATTAATTTGGTAATACTAGCCATTGCGAGCTGTTCATCTATGTTGTATTCATATAATATTTCACCAGTTTCTAAATCACCCAACAATGCACCTTTAATATTATTGTTAACATTGATTTCTCCAAATATTACTGTATTTGAGAGCATAATTACGATTAGGCACAAGGATAATATCTTTCTAATTCTTCTCATATAACTCCTCCAATCTATTATGCTTCAATTATATAATATTTTGTCAAAAAATGCATTATTTAAATGAGAAAACTTACTGTTAATTATTTACTGTAAGTTTTCTCCTATACAATTAACTCTATTATTCAGTCTTAGAAATACTTATTTTATTCATACCATTTTTTAACCAGTCTTTACCTTCTACCATTCTTGTAACTATCATGGAGGCAACTGCATCACCAGTACAATTTAAACATGTTGCCGGTGGATCTACAAGAAATCCTATAGTTGCAATAATAGGAAATGCTTCTGGTGGAAATCCAAATAAGTTAACTATTAGCATCTCTCCAATAAGTCCACCTCCTGGAACACCAGACATAACAACCCCTCCAAGGATAGAAATTAATACTGCAGTAATATAAGTACCCATTCCTGCGAATTCCTGACCAAATATACCAAATAGAAAAGAAATTTTTAAAATAGAAGACAATACCGTTCCATCCATATGCATAGTTGCACCTATAGGCAATACTATTTCACGTATATCCTTAGGTACACCCATACGCTCTGTAGCTTCCAAATTAACGGGCATTGAAGCTATAGAACTTTGTGTAGCCAATGATGTTACAGCTGGTTCTAATATATTACTAAAGAAAGTTTTTACACCTAACTTTCCTCCAGCAAAATATGAATATCCCGCAAAAGCAACAAAGAAATATATTATACATAATGGATAGTATACAAGCATTGCTCTTCCATATGCACCTAAAAGCTGTGGACCAAATTCACCAATTAAGCTAGCAAAATAAGCACCTAATCCGATTGGAGCATAAAGCATAATAATGCCTACAAACTTCATCATTACATTAGAAAGTGCTTCTAAACCTCTAGCTATAATGTTATTTTCGCCACCTACAGAACTTACACAGAAGCCAAATAATATAGAAAATACAATTAAAGGCAACATATTAGATCTAGATAATAACTTAGTGAAGTCATCAACAGTTAAAGCCTTAACAACTTGATCGGCAAATGACAGTTTTTCTAGTTCTGTTGCAGATTCAAATGCTATATCAACACCTTCTGCTGGAGGGAATACTTTAACCATTATAATAATTATTACAGCAGCAATTAATCCCGTAACTACGAATGTTAAAAATAAGTTCCCTAAAATTTTTCCTAATCTTTTCATATTTACCATATTACCAACTGCTCCAGCTATAGTAACAAATACAAGTGGAGTTACTGCTGTAAACATTAAATTAAGAAAAATATCACCGAAAGGTTTAAGTACTATTGCCTTTTCCTTAAAAACAAGACCTATAATACTACCTAATACAATTGATACAATTAATATAATAGGAAACCGGTAGTTTTCCCATATCGTTTTTTTTGATGTGTTCATTATAATACTTCCTTTCGAAAATTATTTAATAATTGTTGTTAGCTTAATACCTGAATGGATATAATAATGACATATACATATAATCATAAAATATTACATAACCAAATCTTCATCTATTACTTGTCCTATTGCAATAATATTAGTATCACCAATTAGAAAGAGTTCATCTATTGAGTTGTTATTAATTTTCATTTCTATAAATAACTCTCCTCCTGGAACAACAATTTTTATTTTATTAGTATTTACATAACCTTTTAACAAAAGTGCCGCAGCTGTTGATCCTGATCCTGTACCACAAGCCAATGTAAAATCCTCAACACCTCTTTCATAAGTTTTAACAATTGCTGTAGCATCGTCTACCATCTCGAAAAAGTTTACATTTGCTCCTTTAGGGAAATCTTTATAATATCTTATTTTTCTTCCCAAATCTAATATTTTACTTACTTCTATATCCTTCAACCCTGGATATTTTACAACAGCATGAGGTATACCTGGATTTCCTAGTTCGATATAAGCGCAATCATATCTTACTCCATCAATTTCAACATCAGAATTAACTTTAACTACTTCTGGTTTGTTGAGTTTTACCCTTACAAGCCTTCCATCTTCTATTTCAGCTACCACTATTCCAGCAGGTGTCTCAAATGTCATTTTTTTACCTGCTATCTTATTTAAATAAGCGTATCTGGCAATGCATCTTGCTCCATTACCACACATTTCTCCAAGACTTCCATCAGAATTATAAAAACGCATTTTAAAATCTGCATCTTGACCTTCAGGAAAATCTATTGCCATAAACCCATCTGCTCCTATCGATACTTTTCTAGTGCATATTTTTTTTGCAATTAATGGCAACTTTTCTATAGGTAATTGTTGTTTCATATTGTTGATAATTATAAAGTCATTACCTGCTCCTTGAATTTTTGTAAATTCCACATTTTCACCTCCTTAATAATATTATTTATTATAAACGAAGAATATTCGTTTAAAACAAATCTAAAACAACTCATTTTGTATCATATCATCATAACTTTGTCTTTTTACTATAAGTTGATGTTTTCCTTCCTTTGTTAAAACTACAGCTGGGATAGGATTTTTATTATAGTTACTTGCCATTGTGTATCCATATGCACCAGTAGAGAATACTGCAAAAATATCTCCCCTCTCTAGTTGAGCAACTTTAGCATCTTTTATTAATATATCTCCTGATTCGCAGCATTTTCCGCATATAGTAACTACTTCTGTTTTAGATTTATCAGCTTTGTTTGCCGCTAAACCTTCATATTTTGCTTGATATAATGCTGGTCTGATATTATCTGTCATTCCTCCATCTACAGAAACATATTTCCTTATACCAGGTATATTTTTTATTGTACCAACTGTATATAATGTAATACCTGCTTCTCCTATTATACTTCTACCAGGTTCTATTACTACTTCTGGCCTTTGAATGTTTATTTCTTTTGAAAAGCTTTCTATTTTATCCATCATAGGATCTAAAAAATATGAATAGGATTTCGGTTCATCAGAATCTGTATATTTTATTCCAAATCCTCCTCCAATATTTATTTCTGGTGTAACATAACCATATCTATCCTTTGTTTCCTTTATAAGTTTTAAAGAAGTGTCCAAAGCTTTTAAATGAGATGCATTGTCATGAAGTTGTGAGCCTACATGGAAATGAAATCCCATAAACTTTACATAGTCTGACTTAACAGCCTTTTCTATAGATGCATATATAATTTCATCATCTAAAGGTATTCCAAACTTTGAATCCTTTTTACCAGTGATTATGTAATCATGAGAATCACTTTTTACCCCTGGAGTTATTCTATAAAGGACATTTATCTTTTTATTTTTTTCTTTACAAATGTTTTCTATTAAACTTAATTCATCTAAACCATCAATAATTATTCTTCCTATATTATAATCAATTGCAAGTTCTAATTCTTCAAGAGTTTTATTATTTCCATTAAATTCAATTCTCTCTGGCGGAAAGTTAGCTTTAATAGCAGTATATAACTCTCCTCCCGAAACTACATCTATACAAAGGCCTTCTCTCTCAATTATTTTACACATTGCAAGTGTCAAAAAAGCTTTTGAAGCATATGCAGCTCTTGTTCTTTCATATTTTTGTAAAAATGTATTTTGTATTTCTTTGCATTTTTCTACAATTGCAGTTTCACTCATAACATATAAAGGTGTTCCATATTTTTCAACTAATTCTACTGAGTTACACCCATCAAAATACAATATTCCGTCTTTTACTTCTTTCGTCATATTACCCTCCAAATAATTTCTAGATTACTAAAATTTTGATGACATTTTCAACTTATTCTTTTTAATCTATGTTAATATAACAAGCAATTATTATGCCAAAAATAATAACAATAAGATTTTTCTAGAAAATTATAGTTTATTGACATTGTTTTAAAAATGACTTAACATAATGATATAAACTTGAAAGGGTGAATGTTATTAAAAAAAGAATTTCTATCGTAACTTTAACTTATAGTGCTTCTAAATTTTATGAAAATCAAATTAAAGACCTTTTTGGCGAATTTGTAGTTACATCGTCTTATAGTTTATTAGATGGTTCTATCAAAAATATTGAAAATTCAGATATTTTTATTATAACTACTGATGCATTTAATAGTATTGCTGACCTCAAAATCAATATACCCTTTGACATTCCTAAAGTAGAAATTGAAGTTACTTATACAAAAGAAAACTTAGAAACTTTGATGAAACTTCCAAAGGGAAGTAAAGCTTTATTTGTAAATCTCAGTGAAATAATGGTTCGTGAATCAATAGCTAGACTTAATCAATTAGGAATAAATCATATTGAATTTACACCGTATTATCCAGGAGCGAAGCCTGTAAGTGGCTTTGACATTGCAGTTACAGTAGGTGAAAGTCAATATGCACCTGATGATATAAAGACTGTAATTGATTTAGGTCACAGAGTAATTGATTCAGCAACAGTAGTAGAAATCGCCTTGCGTTTAAACTTTGAATATTTACTTGAAAGGCAAAATTTCAAAGAATACTTTCGTTCAATAGCTGCAAACAATTATAGCTTCGATATGCTCTTTGGAAAATCTCTTCGTATGGAAAGCCAATTTGAAATACTTATGGATATAATAGATGATGGAATTATTGGAGTAAATGAAAGTGATATTATATTTGCATGTAATTCTAAGGCACTTGAAATAACTAATACCTTAAGAGAAAATGTTATTGATCATTCTGCTAAAAAAGCATTTCCATTTTTGCCCTTTGAAAAATGTAAAAAAACAAGAAAAAAAATAGAAAACAATTTGATAAAAGTTAATGATGTTGATATAAATATATCTGTAACTCCAGTTATACGAAGTAATGAATATATTGGAGCTTTTGCAACTATACAAAAATTTACTGAAGAAGAGTCAAAACAACATAACTTGCGTATACAATTACTTAATAAAGGACATAAAGCAAAGTATGTATTTGAAGATATAATTGGAGAAAGTGAACCAATTAAAAAGGCTTGCGCCATTGCTAGAAAAATGGCAAAAACTAATTCCTCTGTATTAATAACAGGAGAAAGTGGTACAGGTAAAGAACTCTTTGCACATGCAATTCATAATGAATCTAAACGACGAAATTATCCTTTTATAGCCATAAATTGTGCTGCAATGCCAGATAATCTTCTAGAAAGTGAGTTATTTGGATATGAAGAAGGATCTTTTACTGGAGCTCGTAAGGGAGGTAAGCTAGGACTATTTGAATTTGCACATAAAGGAACAATTTTTCTAGATGAAGTTGAAGCAATGAGCCCATCTCTGCAAGTAAAATTACTACGTGTAATTCAAGAAAGAGAAATTATGAGAGTTGGTGGTAATAAAATAATTAGTATAGATGTACGAATAATTGCTACCTCGAATGAAAGTTTGGAGAATTTAGTTGCAAAAGGAAGCTTTAGAACTGATTTATATTATCGTTTAAATACATTGCCAATACAACTACCTCCTTTAAGTGAGCGAGGAAATGATATCATACTTTTATTTGAATACTTTAAAAATAAAATAAATGGGCATTTTACTCTTTCTACGCAAATAATAGATGCTTTCATGTCCCATAATTGGAACGGTAATATAAGAGAACTTCGTAATTATGTTGAATATTTTACTTATTTAAATAAAGATGAAATTTTTTATGATGATTTGCCACCTAGTTTTTATAATAATCCTAAAATAATTTCTAATAACAGTATTGATAAAAATATAAAACTTGATGTTGAACTGCTAGAACAACTTGCAGGTAATGGCATTGAAGAATATCATTTTGTATTAAATAAATTATATGATGGTTTTATAAATAAAATTAACTTAGGACGTTTATCAATAGCTGAAATGGCCGAAACTAATGGTATTTTTCTCACTCAACAAGAAGTACGAAATATTTTAATAGACTTAAGCAATTTAGGTTTAATAAAAATGACACGTGGAAGAGGTGGAAGTAAAATTAATAATCGAGGAATAAAAGTTTTAAAAGAACTTAATAACCGTATTTAGTTAACAAAATGGCAATTAATTGGTTGAATTATTATAACTTTAACCAATTAATTGCTTTTTATATGCTTTAAATTTTTTCTATTCCTCTCATATATGGTCTTAACGCTTCTGGTATTATTATAGTTCCATCTTCTTGCTGATAATTTTCTAATATTGCAGCAAAAGTTCTTCCAACCGCTAATCCTGAACCGTTTAATGTATGAATAAATTCTAACTTTCCTTTATTTTTAGGTCTAAATTTTATGTTAGCTCTTCTTGCCTGAAAATCCTCAAAATTAGAACATGAAGAAATTTCAACATATCTGTTGTAACTAGGCATCCATACTTCTAAATCATATGTTTTAGCAGAACTAAACCCAATATCACCAGTACATAACTCTACCACACGATAAGGAAGACCTAAACCCTTTAATATTTCTTCTGCAAATCCAGTCAATACTTCAAGTTTTTTATAAGATTCCTCTGGAGTAGAATACATAACCATTTCTACTTTATCAAATTGATGATTTCTAATTAATCCCCTAGTATCTCTTCCAGCAGAACCTGCTTCTGCTCTAAAGCAAGGAGTATAAGCAGTCATATAAACTGGTAAACTTTCTTCATCTAAAACTTCATTTCTATATATATTAGTGACAGGTACCTCAGCAGTTGGTATTAGATAATAATCTTTTTGATTTAACTTGAACATATCTTCCTCAAACTTTGGCAATTGACCTGTACCAATCATGCTTTCCCTATTAACTATAAGAGGCGGTGCTATTTCCGTAAATCCATGATCTAATGTATGTTTATCTAACATATATGCTATTATCGCTCTTTCAAATCTTGCTCCAACTCCTTTAAACATAGAAAAACGAGTTCCAGTAATTTTCGTTGCTCTTTCAAAATCTAAAATATTTAAATCAACTCCCAAATCCCAATGAGTTTTTGGTTCAAAATTAAATTTTGTAGGCTCTCCCCATTTTCTAACTTCCTTATTATTTTCATCTGATAAACCAAGTATTATATCTGGATTTGGTATGTTTGGAATAGTTAATAGTTCTTGTTCTATTTTATCATCGATTTCTTTTAACTCATTATCTTTAGCTTTTACTTTTCCAGCAAGCTCTTTCATATTTTGAAGTATTAATGTAACATCCTTTCCTTCCTTTTTCATCATTGGTATTTGTTTAGATACTTTGTTTTGCTCAGCCTTCATATTTTCTGTTTCAACAAGCTTTTTTCTTCTTTCTTTGTCTAATTTTAAAATTTTATCAAGGCTTAAATCTGGATTTCTTCTTTTTAATAAATTTTCTACTTCTCGTGAATTATTTCTAATTCTTTTAATATCTAACATATTCCCCTCCATAATCTTATGATATCATAATCTCATTTGCATAAATTTTATCATAAAAACTCTCGTCTCTAATATTAGAGACGAGAGTTACACACGATGTCACTATAATTAATATATTATAGTATAATTACCTTGTCAAGGAATATTATAAATGTATTGCAGGTGAGATTATACACAACGCTTCAGTTTCGTCATTATCACAGTTAAAAATCAAATGCTCATTATTTTCAGAAACACAAATACTGTCTCCTTTTGATATTGTGTAAATTTTATCACATATATGACATTCTATTTTTCCCTTTAAAACATAAATACATTCTTTTGCCTCATGTAATATTTTTTGTTCACTAAGCCAGGTTTTTGATGGTAATTTAAATAAAAATGCTTCTAAATTTGCAGATTTACTTTTATTTTTTAAGATAGGTGTTATAAATTCTAATTCAACATTAATATTACCAAACTTAACTTTAGTTCGTCCTTTTTCTAAAATTGTAACTACATCATCTTGTGTTTCATCATTAAATAAATCAGATAATGAAACATCCAAAGCATCTGATAATCTTCTTAAAACTGCCAGAGAAGGCGAAATAAGATCTCTTTCAATTTGTGATATATAACCTGGAGTAACATTAATTTTTTCAGATACCTCTACGATAGTCAAATTTTTTCTTTTTCTAATAGTTCTTATTTTTTCACCAATCAATTTTATACCCTCTTAATAATATTAATACTACTTACAATTATACATCATAAACATATTAATTGTCACGATAATATTTTCACAAATTAGTTATTTTACACTTTTATTTATTTAAGTTTCCCCATTTTTTCAAGACCATGATTAAAATAAAAGAATGAAAATAATATTAGTTATCCACAATTTAAGAAAAAAAATAAAATGTTAAACACAGATTTGTTGATTTTACAATAAAAAATGCAAAAATGCTCACCTATATGTTATAATTAATGTGCAACCAAAAACTAAACAAAGGAGCATTCTTGCATGATTAATTATAACAGATTAGCTTATGAATTAAAACGGGATATTTCAAATTTTTCAAATAAAATTTCTACTGGTTTAAAACGTCCTAAAATAAAGTTCTTAACACAGATGATTTACGGTTTACTCGAAGGAAATAAAACTCATTTAAGTGAAATTGCACGTTCTTTAAAAGAATCTATAACTCTTAAAAAAACTATTGAACGTTTGTCAAGAAATCTTCATGATTTTGATGATGGTGATCAGGTTATGGAAAATTATGTTGATATAGTTAAACAAAATATTAAAGATGATTATTCTGTAATTGTCGTTGATAATTCAGACATAGCAAAACCATGCAGTAAAAAGTTAGAAGCTTTAGCTGACGTACGTGACGGTAGTACCGGTAAAATAGTAAAGGGGTACCAAACAATCGAAGCTGCTGTATTAACTTCTAATAGAAAAATGCCTCTTCCCGTTTATGAAAAAGTATTTTCAGCAGAAGAAAAGGGATTTATCAGTGAAACTCATGAAAATATTAAATGTTTAAAGTCACTTAGCGAAAATTTTGGAAACAAATGCATAAGGACATTAGATAGAGGCTTTGATGCAAATGAATATTTTAGATATTTTATTAAGAATAAAGAACGTTTTGTAATACGTATAAAAATGAATCGTAATGTTATCTATAATGATAAAACTCAAAATGTTCTTGATGTAGTTAGTAAGTATAAAGGTAATTATTGTTTAAAATTCAAGGGAAAAAATAAAAAAAATATTGACTGTAAAATTAGTTATATCCCTGTTAGTTTATGCGAATTTCCAAAACAAGAATTAACCTTAATAGTAGTTTACGGTTTTGGACAGATTCCTATGATGTTACTTACAAATTTAAAATCATCTGAAAAGAAAAAGATATCGCTTATAGTAACTAAAGTGTATTTAACGAGATGGCGTATTGAAGAATATTTTAAGTTCAAAAAACAGCAGTTTGATTTTGAAGATATTAGAGTTTGGTCTTTAAAATCTATACGTAATTTTAATCTATTTGCAACTATTACTGTTGGGTACATTGGTATAATGACATCTGAAAAAGCTGATAGTATATTTTTTAAAGAACTTAAGGAATGTTCAAAGAGAATTTATGACATTCCTAAGTTTATTTACTATGCCATTGGCTATGCTATAGAAAGTATTTTAGTTAAAACTAAAGTTGGAATTCAAAGCTTTATACCTAAAAACATTAAATCACAACAATTTGATATCTTCAACTACTTTAAATTAGTGGCTTCATAAGTTTTTAAAAATTGAAAATGGGGAAACTTAAATTTTATTTAGTCTTTTCATCATCTTATATATATGATATAATAAAATATTAAAATTTTATATTTTAATATTAACATCGATACAAGCATAAGCTAATTAAAAGGGGTTATAAAATGAGTCAATATGAAAATATTTATAATGAAGAAATCGACTATCTTAATGAAATAATTAATTTATTAAATTATAAATTGGAGTTAGAAACAGAAGAACTTGATGGTAAAAAGATTGATTTAATTGCTGCAAGAAGAGAGATGTGGGAAAACACAACTCATTCTTCATCAGATTTTGATAAACTCTCTGATTTAAATCAATATTTAAGTGCATTACAATCACAAACCTTTAGCTATACTGAATTAGCCAAGCGTATATCTAAGTATGAGAAAATGTTAGATACTCCTTATTTTGCTAAAATTAACTTTACTGAAGAGGGCTATGATGATACAGAAAAAATATATATAGGTACTTTCAATTTAATGGATGAAGAAACACATGATATTAAGATATATGATTGGCGCGCACCGATTTCTAGTATTTATTATAGAAATGAACCCGGACCAGTAGAATATATGGCCCCTGCTGGTTTGATCAAAGGTAATTTATCACTTAAGAGACAATTTAAAATAACTAATGGTAATATGGATTATTTTTTTGACAGCAATATTAATATCATTGATGAAATGCTTAAAGAAGCTCTTTCTCAAAATATGACTTCTAAAATGAAAACTATTGTTGAAACCATACAAAAACAACAAGATTGCATTATTCGCGATTTGAATAATGATATTCTAACAGTACAAGGAGTTGCAGGAAGTGGGAAAACTTCGGTAGCTCTTCATAGAATTGCATTTTTATTATATCAAGGTTTAAATTTGAAATTAAGGTCAAATAATATAATAGTGATTTCGCCAAATTCAATATTTTCAAAATACATTTCTAATGTTTTACCTGAACTTGGAGAAGAAAGTATTGAGGAACTTACTTTTGAAAATATTTTTTCAAAAATTTATAATAATAAATTGTCTATAAAAAGCAAAAGTGAACAACTTGAAAGTATTATTTGTTCTAAAACCGAAGATGAAAGAGATTTTTTACGTCTTTATGACGATTTCAAAGGTTCTGAAACATTTTTGAAAATCATACAAAGATTTATTTACTATTTCGAACATAATTTAATTCCTTTTGAAGATGTTTATTATAATGGAAAACTTATTGAGAATCGTAATCTATTAAAGTCTTTGCTATTAAGCGGAAAGTTAAATATGCCTACATCTAAAAAGCTAAAAATTTTAGAAAATAGGGTTATGGATAAAGTTTATGATATGAAAAAAAATCGTTTGAAAAAAATTGAAAAAGTAGTTGATAATTCTAATAGACATGAATTTGAAGTAAAATCTTTTTCTAGAGTATTATTGGCAAAAGAAACTACAGCTCTTAAAGAAAAGATTCATAAATTTTCTGAATTTAATTGTTATGAATTATATAAGGAATTGTTCAAAAATAAGGAATTATTTTACAAATTATCAAAAGGCTTATCCCTACCTAAAGATATAGATAGAATTATTGATTACACAAACGAAAGTATTTCTGATCCTTTTAATATTCATTACTCTGATGGTATTGGATTAATGTATCTAAAGATTATGGCCGAAGGATGTAGTTTATTTAGCAACATAAAACAAGTAATAGTTGATGAAGCTCAGGATTATTATCCTATTCATTATTATTTATTGAAACATATGTTCAGGGAAGCTAGGTTTACAATTGTAGGCGATATAAATCAATCAGCTGAAAAGGAATCTAATTTAGATATTTATGATGAAATAATAAATATCTTTAATAAACAAAAAAGTAATAAAATATTCTTAACTAAGAGTTATCGTAGTTCATATGAAATAAATAAATTCTGTAGTAAATTATTAGATAAAGAAACCGATGTAGAATACTTTAAAAGACATGAAGAAAAACCAAAAATTATTAGTAGTACTAATAGAAATACTATGGAAGAAAAAATATTAGAAGAAATAAAAAAATATAAAAATCAAGGGTTTGAATCAATAGCAATCATATGCAAGAGTAGAAAGGAATCCTCTGAATTATACTTTAGATTAAAAAATGTAGTTGATATAAAACTTATAGATTATATAAGTGATGAGAGTATTACTGGAATATCCATACTCCCAGTATACTTAGCAAAAGGATTGGAATTTGATGCTGTTATTGTATTTGGTACTGATAACGAAAGGTATAAGACAAAATATGATAAAAAGTTGCTGTATATCGCTTGTACTAGAGCCTTACATAGACTATCACTATACTATACAGGTGAAATATCACAACTATTAAAATAATATACAACCACCGAGTATCGCAATATTCGGTGGTTGATTTTAATCAGATTTAGCTTATTTTATAATTTATTCTGTTTTTAATTTTTATAGTATTTTTAGTTACATAGGATGTATATACAATTATCTTTACTCCACATTTTTCTGCTTTTCTTAATGCATCTGCAAATTTTTTATCAGTATTATCATTTGGTTCAAATTCTTTTGCATCTTCCAATTGTACCAAAAAAAATATTGTTCCTTCATATCCATTATCTACTGCATCTATCATTTCATAAACATGTTTTCTACCTCTTTCTGTTGGTGCATCAGGAAACAAAGTTTTTCCTTCTGATTCTAACGTAACGCCTTTAATTTCTATAAATCCTTCTTTACCACTTTTTCTTTTATAATAAATATCAAATCTTGAATTTTTATATACTTTCTCTCTTTTAACTTCTGCTAAATCTATAAACTCTGGCAATTCATTTGATAGTATACTTTCATATACAACGTAATTTGGAACTTGAGAATCAATATTAATTAATTTATCCCCTTTATAAATACTAATAAGAGAATACTTTGTTTTTCTTTCTAATTTATCTGACTTTTGCAAGTATACCTTTCTTCCTTCGATAAATAATTCTTTACATCTTCCTGTGTTTTTTACATGAACTTTTTCAATTATTCCATTTACATAAATATCTGCTATAAATCTGTTTATTCTTTTTATAAATATGCCTTCTTCAACTTTGGAGTATTTCATTTTTTTACCTCTAGTATTTTTATTTCCTGGGAAATTCCATATATAGTAACATGATATATATTATATCATATATTATAATATATAAAATTTTTATAAAGGAGTTTATATATGGAATATAATAGAAATAATAATCAAAATCATGTAAATGACTATTATAATCGGGATAACAATGAGTTTGATGTGTACAGCAATAGATTTAGAAGATACGACGATAGATATGATTACAGATATGATAGGGATTTTGATGATAGAAGATATGACTATGATAGAATGAGATATTACCGATACCCATATTGCGACAGATATGGTAGATGTGACAACTCATTATGGTGGTTATTCTGGCCATTTTTCTTCCTATAGCAGCAATTAGTAAGTAATAACGAGCAGTGGTTGAGCTATTGCTATCCACTGCTTATATTAGCATATTAAAACTTACGACTACCTGGTTTTACTGGTACTGAACCATTTCCACATAATGGACAATTATTTGGTTCATATGTTTCAAATTTTATCTCTACTGCACTGTATAAAGGTAATTCTATTTTACTTACTTTCCTATCTACAATACAACCTATACCTACTACCTTTCCACCGTACTCTTCTAATATTTTAGCAGTTTCCATAGATGATTTTCCAGTAGTAACTACATCTTCCATAATTAAAATTTTTTCACCTTGATTTATTTCAAAACCTCGTCTTAATGTCATAACATTATTTTCTCTTTCTGTAAATATTGCTCTTATATTTAATTGTCTACCTAATTCATATGCTGCTGTTATACCACCCATTGCAGGACCAACAATTACGTCTATACCCAGTTCCTTAACTTTATCTGCAACAAGTGAAATTACCTCTTCAGATTTGTCTGGATATTGTAATAATTTAGCACATTGACAATATCTATCACTATGTTTACCAGAAGATAATAAAAAATGTCCTTCTAACAGTGCATTGCATTCTTTTAATATTTTAACTACATCAGTACTCATTATAACCTCCTGAAATTTTAATTATTTTGTTGATCTATTTTACTAATAATACAAATAGCTTTAAACTAAAATTCTACATTACATTATTTCTTAATTACCAACTTTTATATTATCCCTCTTATTTCATCTAAACTATTAATTCCTTCTATATCCATGAACTCAGATACTCCATCTATTATATCAACAGCGATATCTGGTTTAATAAAATTTGATGTACCTATTTGTACAAGTGTTGCTCCTACCATTATGAATTCTATAACATCCCTTGAACTCATAATTCCTCCTAAGCCACACACTGGTATATTAACAGATTTTACTACTTCATGAACCATGCGAAGAGCAATTGGTTTTACACAAGGACCTGATAATCCTGCATATATATTATCAAAGACTGGTTTTCTTTTTTTTATATCTATAGCCATTGCTTTTACTGTGTTTATCAAAGATATGGAATCTGCTCCTGCTGCTTCACAAGCTATTGCCATTTCTGATATATTTTCAGCATTTGGTGATAACTTTACCATTAGTGGTTTGTTGCAATTCTTTTTGACTTTTGATACTATTTTATGTGCAATATCACTTTTTACTCCAAAGGCCATACCACCACTTTTTACATTTGGACAAGAAATATTTAACTCAATTAAGTCAACGTCTGTATTATTTAACTTTGATATACCTTCTAGATACTCTTCTTCTGTATTTCCACCAAGGTTTGCAATAATAATTGTATTAAAAGACTTCATTTTTGGCAGCTCTTCTTTTATAAATATATCTACACCTGGATTCTGAAGACCAATACTATTAATAAGACCCATAGGTGTTTCCCATAACCTTGTTCCCTTATTTCCTTGTTTAGGATTCAATGTGAGACCCTTGCTACAAATGCCACCTAAAATTGATATATCATAAATTTGAGAGTATTCCTCTCCAAATCCAAAGGTCCCTGAAGCTGCTAATATTGGATTCTTAAATTCTATACCCATTACTTTAGTCTTTAAGTTAGCCATTGTCATTCTCCGTTCCTACCTTTATATTATTTCTTCACTAGAAAAAACAGGTCCATCTTTACATGCTTTTTTATTTCCATATATAGTTTCTACTGTACAACCTAGACATACTCCCATACCACAAGCCATTCTTCTTTCCAATGATACATAACATTTAACTTTATTTTCTTTACACTTATCTACGATTTTATTCATCATAATTTCTGGACCACAAGTTACTACAGTATCATATTTGCAAAAATCAACATAGTCAGTTACAAATCCTTTTTCACCTATACTACCATCTTCAGTTACAATTGTTGTACTATTTGCGTACTTTTTAAATTCATCATCTATATATACCTTTTCTTTATATCCTAAGTAAACGTCTGCCTTTTTTCCTAAAATTTTAGTTAGATACAATAGTGGAGCTATTCCAATACCTCCACCTATTACTGCAATTTGTCCATTTAATTTATCTTCTTCAAATCCATTTCCTAATGGCCCAAATAACTGCAGTTTATCATTTTTTTTCAGAGTGCTAATTTTTGTTGTCCCTATTCCTTCTATTCGATACAAAAAATTAATTGACTTTTCATTAACATCATTAACACTTATAGGCCTTGGTAATAAAAATGAATTATCTAATGTTTTAAGCATGAAAAATTGTCCAGGAATTATTTTTCCCTGATATTCTACGCTTAACTTATATATATTATCTGAAATACATTTATTTTCTATTATAATACCTTTTTGAACCTTCATACTTTCCTCCCAGATTAAAAGAAAAAACTTCCGTTTAATGGTATTTAATTATATGTGAGATCTTATATCCTCTCTCATTCTAATTGCTTCTTTTCTTGAATAATAAGCAAACTTTTTTTCTCCATCATTTTCTTTTTTGTAAGCTAGTAATATTCCTCTAGAAGAATTAACTACAGCTCCATTTCCATTAATAAGATATGTTGCAATATCCTCAGCTTTCCCGCCCTGCGCTCCATAGCCTGGTATTAACAAAAATACTGATTTAATTTTATTTCGCAGAATTACTCCCTCTTCGTTGTTTGTACATCCAACAACTGCACCAATCGAGCTAAAACCGCAATTTCCCATATAATTTTGTGCGAGATTTTCTATTTTTTCTCCTACTGTCTCATATAAAGGAGTATTGTCTTCATTTTTTATATACTGAAAATCCTTAGCTCCTTTATTTGAAGTTCTTACGAGTGCAAATATTCCCTTTTCATTATTTTGAATAAACTTTAGAAAGGGTTCAATGCTATCATTTATACCCATATATGGATTTAATGTAACAAAATCTGCTTCAAAATCTCCTGTATAATGTCCTTTTGCATACATTTCAGCTGTTTTAGATATATCCCCTCTTTTTATATCAGCTATTGAGAGAGAATTTTTTTTCTTAATATATTTCAAAATATTTGAATACGCTTTAAGTCCTTCTAAACCATAAGATTCATAATAAGCTATTTGAACTTTATAACATGCTACTATATCATGAGTTGCATCAATTATCTCTTTATTAAAATTATAAATAGCATCTCCAACAGACACATATTTATCAGAAAACTCTCTTGGGATGTAATTATAATCTGTATCTAACCCTAAACATACGTGTCCTTTTGTTGCTACTTGACTAAAAAGTTTATCAACTATCAACTTTCATCCTCCTTTAAGATTTTATAAATAAATTTGTTAATTAAAGATATAGCTGATGAATAATCATCAGCTGTAATTATAATTAGTTTTCTTCATAGGCTGTGTCGCAATATATACAACGATAAATTTTGTTTTCCTTGTCTGTCAACTTAAATTTATGGCTTACTTCTTGTTCAATAGATGTAATACATCTAGGATTCTTGCACTTTACTACATTTGTTATTTCTGAAGGAAGCTCTAAATTAATCTTATCAATTATTTCCCCATTATCTATAACATTAATAGTTATGTTTGGGTCTATAAATCCTAATACTGTTAAGTCCATACTTATATTATTTTCAACTTTTATTATATCTTTTTTTCTTAATTTTTTACTTTTAGCATTTTTTATTATAGCAACACTGCAATCCATCTTATCTAAATTTAAATACTTATAAATTTCCATTGCTTTGCCTGCTTGAATATGGTCAATAACTAACCCTTTTTCTACGCTATCTATTTTTAACATTATATTTCCACCCCCAATAATTTCATTATTAATGCCATTCTAACGAACATTCCATACTTAGCTTGCTTAAAATAACATGCTCTTGGATCATTATCAACTTCTACAGAAATTTCATTTACTCTTGGCAAAGGGTGAAGAATAGTCATATCTTTTTTAGCTTTTTCTAATTTTTCCATATTTAATATATAACTATCTTTTAATCTTATATAATCAGCTTCATTGAAAAATCTTTCTTTTTGCACTCTAGTCATATAAAGTACATCAAGTTTTTCTATTACATATTCTAATCTTTCTACTTCCTCAAACTCAATATTATTCTTAACTAAAATTTCTTCTCTAATATATTCTGGAATTTTCAATTCTTCTGGAGAAATCAAAATAAATTTTATATTATTATATCTTGATAATGCTTTAATAAGAGAATGAACCGTGCGCCCAAACTTTAAATCACCACAAAGCCCAATCAAAAAATTATCTAATCTTCCTTTTAATGATCTTATTGTTAATAAATCTGTTAAAGTTTGTGTTGGATGTTGATGCCCTCCATCTCCTGCATTTATAACTGGCATATCAGTACTCATTGCTGCTATCATTGGAGCTCCTTCTTTTGGATGCCTCATTGCTGCTATATCTGCGTAACAAGCTATTGTTCTAATAGTATCCGCAACACTTTCTCCTTTTGCAGCAGAACTTGAATTTGCTGATGAAAAACCCATTATACTACCTCCGAGTCTTAACATTGCAGATTCGAAACTTAATCTTGTTCTTGTACTTGGCTCGTAAAATAATGTTGCTAAAACTTTTCCTTTACAAGCATCTGCAAATGCAATTGGATTGGTGATAATCTCATCTGCCAAATCAAGTACTTCATCTAATTCTTCTACTGATAAATCCTTTGGTTCTATTAAACTTCTTCCTTTTAACATAGTTCCTCCTTTTTAGCCTCTCTGGACTATTTTAAAGTATAAAAAAAATCTTCATTGCATGACAAAGAAGAAAAAACAATTTATCAGTTATTAATCCTTCCGTGCCTCTCTGTGCAAGTTTAAAGGTATTCTTTCTAAACTATGATAGTATATTTTATTATACATGTCAATACTTATTTCTTTTTTATTGATTAAATATTTATTTTAATATAATCTTCTCATTCGGTATGCATATAATGCATACCCTACAATAATATATAGTCATTCAAATATAACACTGTAGGGGACGCA
Organism: Sedimentibacter sp. MB31-C6; assembly: GCF_035934735.1. NCBI lineage: Bacteria > Bacillati > Bacillota > Tissierellia > Sedimentibacter > Sedimentibacter sp. MB31-C6. The sequence goes on along the minus strand of NZ_CP142396.1, from coordinate 1,411,087 downwards.
TTGTATGCATCTCGCGACGACCAAAACAACACGATTAGACAATATGTCTTGTCCACCTTGGTATGCATACAAGCTTACCGTACAATTATTTTTCTTCTTCAGTTTCTATAGAACTAACTATTTTTGTAATTCTTCTCTCAACTTCCTTTCGTGGAAGCCACACTTGCCTTTCACATGTATTACACTTTATCCTAAAATCGGCTCCTATTCTTAAAATTTCCCATTCATATCCACCACAAGGATGTTTTTTCTTAAGTTTGACAATATCCCCTACATTTAATTTCATAGGCATAATACCCCTCCTTTATACTGTTATTGTGTTGTCAGAATTATTTATCATTTCTACTATATCATACATATTGGAAATTTCACCAACCTCTAAATTGCCTTTAATTTCAAAGAAATCCAAACATGTTCCACATGAAACAATTTTAACTCCTTCTTCTACGAGCTTTTTTAAATCTTCAATTACTTCAGAACCTTTTGTTGTTAATTTTACTCCACTGTTCAAAAATACCATAAAATTAGGGTATGGTTTTGTTTCTGTTATTGTATAAATGAAACTTTTCATAAGAATATTTCCAAGTTCCTCAGAGCCTTTTCCTAATTTATCTGAGCCTAACACAATACAACTGTTTATTTTCGTTGAATTATCAACTATTTCTATATCCTTATCGACATTTGTTTCTTTGAACAGTTCAATATATATTCCATCGTTTTTCTCTTCTAATTTTGTGTTATATGCAAATTTTGATGCCAATTTCCCAACATTTAACTTTGCAGTTTCATTATCTACAATTGTAATAATATTGTTTTCACCTGCATCTATTTCTTTCTTAGTTAATATTACTGGTAGTGGACATGATTTTCCTCTCGCATCTATTGTCTTCATAAATTCCTCCTATATAATTATATTAATACTGACTCTTTGTACTATTTATTGATAAAAACCCTTGTAAGATAAATAATTCAATATTATATTATTATCATAAAATATTTTACTTGATTCAGACTTTATTATACTTTGTGCAAGGTTACTATCTTGCATAAAGCCAATCAGTGGTGATGAAAGTGCAAAAATTAAATATAATACTACTATACTTTTTAATACTCCCGTAATACCTCCAAAAACCCTGTTTGTTAAATTTAGAACTGGAAGTTTGAATATAGTATTAATAATATTCGATAAGATTACAAGTATTATATAAATAATTAAAAAAGTAATCAAAAAACTTATTGTCCTAACCAAAATGGTGCTTATACTATCTACAAATACTGAATATGAATCTACATTTCCAGTATTCCCCGAATTGAAAATATTACTTAGCAAATTTTGCATTTCAACAGGAAGCTTTAAGATATCTTCGAAGGCTTGTACTATATTATTAGATCCGTTATTAAAAATATCGTAAAATTTTTCAGATTTCGCATCAAAAAAATTATGTACTTTATCGTAAAGTTTAGTACTAGTCAAAAGAAATTCTTCTACTAAATAGTAAAACTCTTTACTAAGAAAAAAAGCTACAATTAATCCTATTGTATCAAAAAGTGTTTTAATAAAACCTCTTCTATATCCTTGAAAACAAGAACAACCTACAAAAATAATTATTATAATATCGATAAAATTCATACATTCCTCCTCTTTTTCTTTAGTATTAATTTCTTATTAAGTTTTGATAATTTCCTTACTACTTGATTTTCCCTTTTATTATCTCGTCATTTAAAATAATATATATATAATTATTATCTACTTTTAAATTTATAATGTTTCCGTCCATATTCTCATATAATTTATCTGTTTTACTATCATGAAACAAGTATACTTTATGATTATCATAACCAAATATTTTAGAATCAAATAATTTGATATTATATACATTTTCTGATATGCTATACAATTCCATTACCTTTCCTTCAAAATTATAAGAAATCATCTCTAGTTTTTCATCTTGTTCATATAATATATATATTCTTTTTTCAATTTTGTCTATTTCAAACGAAACTATTTTATTATATACACTATTTTTCCACATTAGCTTTCCATTATTGTTGTAGTAGTATATATTTTCTGAACCTAATAATATAACATTATTATTTACTATTGATATTTCTAAAATAACCTCATTCTTAATTTCAAAATTCCACAATTCTACATCATCTAGCAAATTAAATAATATTGTATTGATAGGTGTATCATTATTAAAATCTAATGTAGTTAGGGCATATCCTTCTGATTTATCACTTAACGATACCCCTGTTATAGCGTTATTGAAATGTTTATCTTTAACTACTACTTCATTATTTTCATCTAAAACGTAAAGTGAATTTTGGCCATCTTTTATTCTAGAAACAACAAAAGTTTTATCGTTTTCACGTGAAACACTAACAATTTCTCCTGTGAACTCAATAATGCCTAAAGTTACATTATTTCCATTAATTATTTCAATACTATTATCTAATCTTCTAAAAATATATTTATCAGTTACATAAACTTCATTAGTAAAAACATTGTTTTTATTCTCCCATAATATTTTACCATTAAAATCATAGTAAATAATTTTTTGATTATTAAAAGTTAAAATGCCTTTATCAAAAAATCTAATGTCTTCTAAGGAATTAATATTTACATTCTCAATATCTTCGATTTTATATTTTTTATTTTCTTGGAGATCTATAATAAAATCTCCTCCTTTTGTTAAAATGAAAATACTGACAACAATAATTATAACAATAAAAAATAATATTAATCGCTTCATATTTCTCCTTATTATAATGGGAACCTAAACTGTAGGGGACACATTTATGCGTCCCGTGGCATGCATACAATGCATACCCTACAATATGAATCGCCCTATTTAATATTTATTGCATTGATATTTCGTTTAATGCTTTTATAGCAAGCTTAATGTCATTGTTTTTATTAAAAGGACCAACACTAAATCTTACAGCTCCTATTTTTTCAGTTCCTATTGCCTTATGCGCCAATGGTGCACAATGAAGTCCTGGTCTAACAGCTATATTATATTCTGTATCTAATAAATATGCAACTTCTGAAGAATCTATATCTAAAATGTTAATCGGAACAACGCCACATCGATGTTCTATTCTTTTCGGGCCATATATTTTGATTTTAGGGTTCTTTTCTACTTCTGTGATGAATAGGTCTAAAAGACTTTTTTCGTGGTTTAAAATCGAATCTGTGCCTCTGTCTAGAATATACTTAACTCCTGCATTTAACCCAGCTACTCCTGGCAAGTTCGGTGTACCTGCTTCAAATTTATCAGGATAAAAATTTGGCTGTCTTAAATTACTTGACTCACTTCCAGTTCCACCTACCTTATAATAATCTATTTCTATTTCACTATTTATTAACAGGGCACCCGTACCCTGTGGTCCTAGTAATCCTTTATGACCCGGTACTGATAATATGTCTATATTTTGTTTGTTTACATCAATATCAAGTACTCCTGCACTTTGAGCAGCATCAACCAAATATGTTATATTTTTTGATTTACATATTTTTCCAATTGCTTCAATTGGAAAAATTGTTCCCGTTAAATTTGAAACATGTGTGGTTACAATTAATTTTGTATTACTTTTAATTGCTTTTACAATATCTTCTACCCTAATACTTCCATCTTCAGAGCATGTCACTATAGTGTTTTCTACTCCCTTTAATTCAAGTTCCTTTATTGGCCTTAAAACAGAATTATGATCCATTTCTGTAGCTATAACATGATCACCTGATTTCAATATTCCTTTAATTGCTAAATTAAGACCATCTGTTGCATTAAAGGTAAATATAACTTTCATAGGATCATCTAATTTGAAAAGCTTAGCTAATAGTTCCCTAGTTTCATAAATTACCTTTGCTCCTTCTATAGCCATTCCGTGGCTTCCTCTTCCAGGATTAGCTCCATAGCTTTTCATAGCTTTCATCACATTTTGATATACTGATTTTGGCTTTGTAAAAGTTGTAGCAGCATTATCTAAATAAATCATTAAATCACCTACTTTTAATTTATATTATATTATATGTTCTACCTACTCTTTGTTTATTTTATTTTTATTAACTACTTCTATCTTATATAAAGAGATTAAGATGAAGAATCATCTTGATATATTATTTTACCATTGCATATGGTGAATTTTACTTTACCAAACAATTCTTGACCAATAAACGGAGTATTTGATGACTTAGAATAAAATTTCTTAACTACCCATTTTTCTATTGGATCAAAAATTACAATATCAGCTTTAGATCCTACATCTATATATCCTAAATCAAGATTATACAGCAAAGCGGGATTTATTGTAATTTTCTCAATAAGTTTTGATAAACTAATATGATTTTTATTGACTAAATTTGTTATTCCAAGAGCTAACGATGTTTCAAGTCCAATTATCCCGCTTGGAGCCTTTGCAAATTCTCTTTTTTTCTCTTCTTCGGAATGAGGTGCATGATCTGTTGCAATTATATCAATGGTATCATCTTTTATACCCTCAATTAATTTCATTCTATCATACTCAGTTCTCAATGGAGGGTTCATTTTTGCATTTGTCCCATATAATAACACTGCATCTTCTGTTAATGAAAAATGGTGTGGAGAAACCTCAGCAGTTATATTTGCTCCTTTAGCCTTTGCATTCCTAATAATATCAACTGAATTACCAGAACTTATATGTTGAATATTAACTTTTGCTTTAGTTTCAAGGGCTAGTACACAGTCTCTAGCGACCATAACATCTTCAGCTAAATTAGATGCACCATTAATACCCATTTTTTTAGAAATAGACCCATCGTTTATTCCTGCAAGACCAATTAAATTTGGATCTTCTTCATGAAAACTCAAAGGTAAATTCAATTCTTTCGCTATTTCCATTGATTTAATAGCTATCTTACTATCCAATATTGGAACACCGTCATCAGTAAATCCTATTGCACCATTATGTTTTAACAACTCCATATCAACAATATTTTTTCCTTTTAATTTCTCTGTTATAGAAGCAGTCTGATAAACATTGATTGGAGATTTTTCACATTCTTTTATAATATACTTCAAAGTGTCTATATTATCAACTATTGGATTTGTATTTGCCATACAAATAACAGTTGTATACCCCCCTCTTGCTGCAGCCATAGAACCTGTCTGAATGTCCTCTTTATATGTAAAACCAGGGTCCCTAAAATGGACATGTACATCAATAAAGCCTGGGGATACAATTTTTCCTTTGGCATCGATAACATTACAATTGCTACTACAATAATCTATTTTCTTTTCTAACTTCTTAATTATATTTCCATCTATCAATAAATCTAAAAATTCATCTCTTTTTGATTTTGGATCAATAACTCTACCATTTTTTATAAGTAACATCTTATTCACCTTTATTCAAATTTTATTGAATGAACTAACAATTTTTAAATATATTATACCATTTCTATGAAATTTATGGTAGTATATTATTATTAAAAAAATAGGAGGCATACATGTTTAAGGCTGCTATATTTGATTTAGATGGTACTTTACTGGACTCTGTAAAGGACCTTGAAAATGCTTGCAATTTTGCATTATCAAAATTTAACTTACCATATGTTGATTCACAAAACTACAAATTACTTCTTGGTAATGGAAGATATTATATGGTAAAAAGTATAGTTGAAAAATACTTCAGCATAAATAAAGAAGAAATTATTAATCAATTTTTAAATTATTTTAATACTTATTATAAAGAACATATGCTTGATAATACAAAGCCTTTTAACGAAATTATTGAACTTTTAGAAGAATTGGAAAAAAATAATATTGTTACAGCTATATTATCTAATAAACCAGATGACTTTACAAAAACTTTAGTAGATAATATTTTTAAGAACAAAGTAAAGGTAACATATGGTCTTAGAGATGGTTATAAAGCAAAACCTAATCCAGATACTTTATTAGATATAATTGATATGATAAAGCTGAAAAAAAGTGATTGTGTTTATATTGGTGATACGGAAATAGACATTAGTACGGCTAGAAACGCCAATATTAAATCAATTGGAGTTTTATGGGGTTATAGATCGAAATCTCTTTTAAAACAGGAAGGAGCAGATTATATCGCCTCTTCTGTAAAGGAACTTAAAGATATAATTATTAATAATTAATAAAAAAAATACCGGCATTAGCCGGTATTTTTCTATTTAAGTTTCTCAAATAATCTATCTAATTCCTCTTGTTGATCAACTTGATATACTTCAATTTTTTTATATTGAGTATGAAGAAGTTTATGTGATAAGTGACTATTTGGTTCTTTCAAATATTCTTCATAAAGTTTCACAACTTCAGGATTTTTATGAGATTTTCTAAGAGGTAGTGATTTATCAAGCTCATAAAGAGCATTTGCTCTGCTCATTTTTGGATTAATATCTAATCTTGATTTAGCTGATACATGAGATTGACCTCCTCCATGTACACAGCCTCCTGGACAAGCCATAATCTCAATAAAGTGATATTCTTTTTCGCCAGATTTTACTGCTTCTAAAACTTTAGCTGCATTTGATGTTCCATGAGCTACAGCAACCTTCACCTCTGTTTCCTTTCCATCTATAGGTAAAATAACCGAAGCTTCTTTTACACCGTCTAAACCTCTTACAACTTGATAATCAATTTCTTTTAAATCCTTACCTGTTAAAATATCTGCAACTGTTCTAAGAGCAGCTTCCATAACTCCACCAGTAGCTCCGAATATTGCCCCTGCGCCAGAATACTCACCTAAAATATTGTCAGGATGCTCATCAGGCAATTTTGTAAAATCAATTCTTCCTTGTTTTATCATATCACCAAGTTCTCTAGTAGTTAATGATATATCAACATCCCTTATGCCATCTACCTCCATTTCAGGTCTGTTAGCTTCTGTTTTCTTAGAAGTACAAGGCATAACTGATACACAAACTATATCCTTAGGATCAATGCCAGCTTTTTCTGCATAGTATGTCTTTAATATTGCACCAAACATCTGCTGCGGAGACTTGCATGTAGAAAGATTTTCTAAAAATTCAGGATAATTTATTTCACAGAATCTAATCCATCCTGGGGAACAAGAAGTAATCATAGGTAACTTTCCACCATTTTTTACTCTGTTTAAAAGCTCCGTTCCTTCTTCCATTATTGTTAAATCAGCTGAGAAGTTTGTATCAAACACTTTATCAAATCCAAGCCTTTTTAATGCAGCAACCATTTTTCCTGTAATATCTGTCCCAACAGGATACCCAAATTCTTCTCCTAGTGATGCTCTAACAGCTGGAGCTGTTTGTACAACAACATATTTCTTTGGATCATCAATTACATCCCAAACGTCATCTATATATGTTCTTTCCCTAAGTGCAGCAACAGGACATGCATTTATACACTGACCACAATAAACACAAGGTACATCTTTCATACTATAATCGAAAGCAGGTGCTACCTCTGTATTAAATCCTCTCTTTGTAAAATCTAAAATACCTATTTCCTGAACATTTTTACATGTACTAACACATCTTCCGCATAATATACATTTAGTAGTATCTCTTACTATAGAATGAGATAACTTATCTATTTTTGCTTCTCTTTTTTCTCCTTGATATTCGATTTCTTCTATACCAAGTTCATTACAGAGTTTTTGTAATTCGCAAGTACCATTTCTTAAACATGTTAAACATTCTCTATTATGGTTTGCCAAAATTAACTCTACGTTCATTTTAATTGCGTTTCTTACTCTTGCTGTATTTGTTCTTACGTTCATACCTTCTTGAACCTGCAGTACACATGAAGCAGGTAAATTTCTCATTGGAACACCATTTATATCAACTTCAACAACACAAACTCTACAAGCTGCTACTTCATTTATATCTTTTAAATAGCAAAGTGTAGGTATATCTATTCCGGCTTCTCTTGCTGCTAACAATACTGTATATTCTTTCGGTACATTTATTTTTAAACCATTAATAGTTAAATTAACTCTTTCCAAATTTAACACCTACCTCTCCTACTTTTTAATAATAGCATGGAAACTACAAGCATCCATACAAGCACCACATTTTATACATTTATCCTGATTAATTATATGAACTTCCTTTACTTTACCTTCAATTGCACCTACAGGACATACTCTTGCACACTTTGTACATCCTTTACAGTTCATAGTTATAATATATCTTAATAGAGACTGACATACACCTGCTGGACATCTTTTATCAATTACATGTGCTTCATATTCATCTCTAAAGTATTTTAATGTTGATAATACTGGATTTGGTGCTGTTTGGCCAAGCCCACAAAGAGAAGTTTCTTTTATATTAATTGCCAATTTCTCAAGTTTGTCTAAATCCTCCATTGTACCTTTGCCTTCAGTAATTTTATCTAAAATTTCTAGCATTCTCTTTGTACCTTCTCTACAAGGCGTACATTTACCACATGATTCATCAACAGTAAAGTCTAAAAAGAATCTTGCAATATCAACCATACAATTATCTTCATCCATTACTATCATTCCACCTGAACCCATCATTGAACCTAAGGCTACTAAATTCTCATAGTCAATTTGAGTATCTAAATGATCTTTTGTTAAACACCCACCTGATGGTCCTCCAGTTTGTACTGCTTTAAACTCTTTACCATTAGGACAGCCTCCGCCAATATCATAAATTACTTCTCTTAAAGTCGTCCCCATTGGAACTTCAACTAACCCCGTATTATTAATTTTACCACCTAGTGCAAATACCTTAGTTCCCGGTGATTTTGCAGTACCAAAACTTTTAAACCATTCTGGCCCTTTAATAATTATTTGTGGTACATTAGCTAAAGTTTCAACATTATTAATAATAGTAGGCTTACCCCAAAGTCCTTTATTAGCAGGAAATGGTGGTTTGTTACGAGACATGCCTCTCTTTCCTTCTATAGATTGCATTAATGCAGTTTCCTCTCCACAAACAAATGCTCCTGCACCAAGTCTTATTTCAACATCAAAATCAAAATCCGTTTCAAATAATTTACTACCTAATAACCCTAACTCCCTAGCTTGTTTAATTGCAATTTCTAATCTATGCACTGCTATAGGATACTCAGCTCTTACATATATAAATCCCTTAGTTGCACCTATTGCATAACCTGCAATAGCCATAGCTTCTAAAACGGAGTGAGGATCTCCTTCAAGTACACTTCTATCCATAAAAGCACCTGGATCTCCTTCATCTGCATTACAAATTACATACTTCTGATCCGATTCATTAGGTGCTGCAAAACTCCACTTCATTCCTGTAGAGAAACCAGCTCCTCCTCTTCCTTTTAAACCTGAATCCTTTATTAATTTAATTACTTCCTCTGAAGACATTTCAGTTAAAACTTTTCCTAAAGCCATATAACCATCTCTGGCAATATATTCATTAATATTTTCAGGATTAATTACACCACAGTTTCTTAAAGCTACCCTTTTTTGTTTTTTATAAAAATCGACATCACCAAGAGATTTTATTATGTCATCTTTAGTACTTTCTTCAAATAAGTATTTCTTTACTATTCTACCTTTAAGCAAATGTTCTTCTACTATTTCATCAACTCTATCAACAGTCATTCTTGCATAAAATGATCCTTCTGGATATATAATAACGACTGGTCCTACTTCACATAAACCAAAACATCCTGTAGCAATAACTTGAATTTCATCGTCCAGATTTACTTCTTTTATTTTTTCTTCAAATCTTTTCTTAATTAAATCAGATTTAGAAGAAGTACATCCAGTCCCTCCACATACTAAAACATGAGACCTGAAAATCTTCATAATTCTACCTCCATAACTTCATTCCTCTCATTACTTTACTGATCCTATTGTATATTCATTAATTACGTTACCATTAACAATGTGCTCTAAAACAATTCTCTTAGCTTTTTCACTATCTACGTGAATATATGTAACCTTTTCATTATTTGGAGTATAAATTTCTACAATAGGTTCATATGTGCACATTCCTATACATCCAGTCTGAACTACTTGCACATTGTTTAAATTTCTTTTTGCAACTTCTTCTACAAGCGTACTTAATACTGGCCTTGCACCAGCTGATATCCCGCAAGTAGCCATACCAACTACTATCCTTATATCCTTATCTGTATTACGCATTTCAATATTTTTTATTGAATCTTCTCTTAATTTTCTTAATTCCTCTAATGATTTCATATAACACCTCTATTCCATATATTTTGATAAAATTTCAGGTATCTTCTTAGGGTCTAACTTTCCATATACTTCATCATCAATCATCATTACAGGGGCTAATCCACAACAACCTAAGCACCTAGTAGCCTCAAGAGTAAATAAATTATCTTCTGTTGTTCCTCCAACCTTAATATTTAATTCCTTTGATAACTTGTCCAATACTAATTGAGAACCTTTTACATAACAAGCTGTTCCTAAACAAACGCCAATTTTATGTTTGCCTTTTGGGTCTATAGAAAATTGTGTGTAAAAAGTTGCCACTCCATAAACTTCTGCTAAGGGTATATCCAATTCATAGGATATGAATTTTTGAACTTCAATAGGTAGATATCCAAAGATTTGTTGTGCTTTGTGTAACGTTTGCATTAAAACACCTTGATTATCTTTAGTCGCTTTAATATACTCCTTTAAAGCTAAAAAATCCTTTTCCCTAGCTATTACGTTTAGTTGTTTTTGCACTTCAATAACCTCCCTATTATATAATAAGACATAAAATTATATTTAATTATACTTCCTTGTTAATTATATGTCAATTATAAAGAAATAATACTATTTATAGTTAGTATATTATTATTATTGTTACTAATATTAATATTTTTAATTTTATTATTTACTTTAATTTATAAGTAAACCTTTTCTACTTAATTCTATATTTAACATAAATATTTAATAATAGTATATATTTAATTAAAAAGTGTTGCTTCGAAACGCCGCTAGGGTGACCTATGACCCCTTAACGGCAAGAACGTTCCGTCCTTCCTCGTCTTTTATTATATAGGAAAAGAGAACTTTCCTATATAATAAAAAAATCATTGCTAAAACTAACAATGATTCATTCTTCAATATTTAATAAGTCTAAAATTCTATTTAAATCTTCATTATTTGTATATTCAATTTCTATCTTTCCCTTACTTTTTTTGTTTTTTACATTAACTCTTGTAGAAAACCTTTCAGTTAACATTTCTTCTATATAACATAAATATTTATCTTTTTCTACTATTTTCTTTTTTTTCTTTACTTTTTTTGAATCTCTAACAAGTTTTTCAACATCTCTAACACTTAAATTCTCTTTTATTATTCTATTAGTTAATTCTATTTGTCTTTCTGAATCCAAGCTTAAAATAGCTCTTCCATGACCAGCTGAAATTTGATTTGTAATAATTTTATTTTGTACATATTTATCAAGTTTAATTAATCTAGCAATATTAGTAACATACACTCTAGACTTACCTACTATGCTTGAAACCTCTTCCTGAGTTATCCCATAACGCTCAATTATATATTCATAAGCATTAGCTTCATCTATAGGGTTTAAATCTTCCCTTTGTATATTCTCTATCAATGCTATTTCAGAAGCATTTTTATTTTCTATATCTCTGACAATACATGGAATACTACTGATATTAGCATTCTTACAGGCTCTCCATCTTCTTTCCCCAGCTATTATAGTATATAAATTACCATCTTTTCTAACAATTATAGGTTGTATTACCCCATACTTTTTTATGGAATCTGTAAGCTCTTCTAATTTTTCATTCTCAAATACCTTACGAGGTTGATTTGGGTTAGGACGTATTAAACTAGTATCTATATCTTCAATCCTTTGATTATCTTGCTTTTCTAAATCTTCTGGTATTAATGCTGATAAACCCTTGCCCAAGGCTTTTCTTTTAATAGCCATATTCTACCTCCTTAATTATTCTTGATTATTTCATCAGAAAGCTTTAAATATGCTTCACTTCCTTTTGACTTGTTATCATAAAGCATAATAGGTTGACCAAAACTTGGTGCTTCTGCAAGACGAACACTTCTAGGAATTACCGTTCTATAAACCTTATCTTTGAAATATCTTTTTACTTCTTCGACTACTTGAATAGACAAGTTTGTTCTTCCATCAAACATATTGAGTAAAACACCTTCTATCTCAAGCTTAGGATTTAAACTTCTTTTTACTATTCCTACAGTATCTATAAGCTGGCTTACTCCTTCTAAAGAATAGTATTCGCATTGAATAGGAATTAAAACTGTTTTTGAAGCAGTAAGTGCATTTAAAGATAATAAGCCTAACGATGGCGGACAATCAATTATAATATAATCATATTTATTGTCTATTAAATTAATTTTTTCTCTTAACGTCTTTTCTCTGAACTTGGTTTTCGTTAACTCTATCTCCGCACCCGCAAGTTGAATATTTGATGGAATTAAATCTAAATTTTCTATTTCTGTCTTACAGATAACTTTATTTATATCGTAATTCTCTATTAAGACATCATAAATTGAATACTCAAGTTCATTTTTTTCAATACCAAATCCACTAGTAGAATTACCTTGAGGATCAACATCAATGCTCAATATTCTTTTACCTTTTAAAGCTAGAGCTGCACATAAATTTACATTTGTTGTTGTTTTACCTACTCCACCTTTTTGATTGAATATGCTTATTATCTTAGACATAATTATCATCCCTTATATGATTTTTTCGGTATTCTCACTTTTAGTTCTATATATTCTTCTGATTCTTTTTGTTCGAATTTTGCTTCTACACCTGTTTTTATAATTTCATTATAAGCATTCTTAATTGTATTTATATATATTTTATAATTTATAAAATTTCTGACATAACGCTTGTCCTTCATTCTTTTATAATTTACATCTTCAATAAGTGACTTTACAAGTTTTTCTGTAGCACTGACATTTAAATCTTTCTTAATAACTTTATCAACTATATTTAGTAATAACTCTTCATCTTCAACCTTTAAAAGTGCTCTGGCATGACGTTCACTTAATCCGCCTTCTCTAATTTTTTGTTTAACACTTACTGGAAGCTTTAATATTCTCATTTTATTTGCAATAGTAGATTGAGATTTGCCAAGTTTTTCAGCCAATTGGGTTTGATTAATTTCAAAATCTTCAATCAACCTTTGATAAGCCATTGCTTCTTCTATAAAATCCAAATCTTCTCTCTGTAAGTTTTCAATCAAAGCCATTGCAGCAGATTCTTCTTCTTTTACTTCAATAACTACAGCAGGAATTATTTCCATCTCTAATAATTTAGCAGCTTTCAAACGTCTTTCTCCTGCTATTATTTCGTAAATATCGTCATATATTTTTCTTACTGTAATAGGTTGTATAATTCCATAATTTTTAATTGACTGGCTTAATTCTTCTAGTGCTTTATTATCAAATATTTTCCTAGGTTGATTTTTATTAGGAATTATTTTGTTAATATCAATATTAACAATATTTTTTATCAAAAAACTCTCCCCCTTATATTAACGGATCTTTACTAGGCTTCCCTGCTTTTCTTGGATAATTCTTATGAGTGTTTTCAATTTTTTCTATGATAACTATTTTTCTAATTATATCGGTCCCTGGCAATTTTATTTCTCGAGTTTCTTTTATTATACCACCTAATTTTCTTATTGCACTACTTGAATCAATTATTTCCTGGGAAATATTCTCACTTTTATAAGAAGCAAAATAGCCCCCAATTTTTACAAAAGGTAAACAATATTCACTTAATACATTTAAAGGAGCAACTGCCCGAGATACACATATGTCAAAGTTTTCTCTATATTTTTTATCCCTGCCAAAATCTTCGGCTCTACCATGAATTAAATCTACACCTTGTAAATTGAGATTTTGAACAACAATTAACAAAAAATCAATTCTTTTCCTTAAACTGTCTAACAGGGTTATATGGAAATTATTATTTACAATCTTTAGAGGAAGTCCTGGAAAACCTCCTCCTGTACCAACATCAATAAGATTTTTCTCTTCAATTGAACTATTTTCATCTAATAAAAGAATGCTATCTATAAAATGCTTAACATAAATATCTTTATCATTATCTATAGCAGTAATATTAATTTTTTGATTCCATTCTTTTAATAAATCCTTGTATTTTATAAATTTTTCCTCAATATCTCTATTATATATTAAATCAAGCTCTTTAAAACCTTCTTCTAATATCTTAATAAGACTCACCTTCTTTTCTTAAGCTTTGTTTTTTTCTTCTTCTTTGCTCAAGATAAATTAGTAAAACATTAATATCTGATGGTGATACACCTGATATTCTAGAAGCTTGGCCAATTGATTCAGGTCTTATTTTATCAAGTTTTTGACTTGCTTCTAACCTAAGACCACTAATATTTTTATAATCTATATTTTCATGAATTATTTTATTTTCAAGTTTCTTAAATTGTTCAATTTGTCTAATTTGTTTACCTATATATCCTTCATATTTAATTACAGTTTCAACATAATCTTTTATTTCTTTCTTCATTTCTGGTCTATCTTTATCTAAATTAATTGTATTTTCATAATTAATTTCAGGTCTTCTTAGTAACTCATACAAACTTGCTGGCATTTTTAAAGGAACACTTTTTATACTTTCTAAATATTCATTTACCTCTGATTTAGGAGTAATCTTAACATTCTTTATTCTATCTAATTCTTCATTTATTTTTTGTTTTTTGTTCCTAAACCTACTATATCTTTCTTCAGTTACAAGCCCTATTTTATAACCTTTATCAGTTAATCTATCATCGGCATTATCTTGTCTTAAAATCAATCTGTATTCCGCTCTTGAAGTCATCATACGATATGGTTCATTTGTTCCTTTTGTAACCAAATCATCTATCAAAACTCCAATATATGCCTCAGACCTGTCTAATACTAATGGTTCTCTGCCCTTCAAACTCATCACTGCGTTTATACCAGCAATTAATCCTTGAGCTGCAGCTTCTTCATATCCAGAACTACCATTTACTTGCCCAGCAAAAAATAAGTTATTAATATTTCTCATTTCAAGGCTTCTTTTTAACTGTGTAGGATCTATACAATCATATTCTATAGCATATGCCGGACGCATAATTTCAGAATTTTCCAAACCAATCATTGTTCTATACATTTCAATTTGTACTTCATAAGGTAGAGATGAAGACATACCTTGAATATACATCTCTTTAGTATCCAAGCCTTCAGGCTCTATAAAAAGTTGATGTCTTTCTTTATCTGAAAATTTAACAACTTTATCTTCTATTGAAGGACAATATCTTGGTCCTATACTTTTAATTACTCCTTCATATAGTGGAGATCTATCTAAATTTTCTCGAATTATTTCGTGAGTTTTTTGTGTTGTATATGAAATATAGCATGGTACTTGATTTATATTAATTTCATCGGTCATAAATGAAAATGGAATTATTTCATTATCCCCTGTCTGAATTTCAACCTTATCATAATTTATTGAATCTGAATGAACTCTGGCTGGTGTACCAGTTTTAAATTTACGTAAACTTATTCCCAAATCCACAAGTGAGTCAGATAATTCATTTGCAGGTGATAATCCATTAGGACCAGAAGAATAATTTAATTCACCTATATATACTCTTCCCTTAAGATAAGTCCCTGAAGTAATTATAACAGCTTTTGCCTTATATATTGCACCAAATTTAGTACTTATATTAAAGCTTCCATCTGAATTAACAGTTACCTTTGTCGCTTCTTCTTGTTTAAGGGATAATCTTTCTTGATTTTCAATTACTTTTTTCATTTCAGTATGATACTTATTTTTATCTGCTTGTGCCCTTAAAGAATGTACTGCAGGACCTTTCGATATGTTTAACATCTTACATTGTATCATAGTTTTATCTATATTTAAAGCCATTTCTCCCCCAAGGGCATCAATTTCTCTTACTAAATGTCCCTTAGCAGTTCCACCTATATTAGGATTACATGGCATCATTGCTATTGAATCTAAAGTCATTGTAAGCATAAGGGTTTTCATGCCAAGTCTTGACGCCGCCAAAGCAGCTTCACAGCCTGCATGACCTGCACCTACAACAACTATGTCAAACTCTTCTGCAAGAAATTCTCTTACTGTAACTTCCATATTTTATCCTTTCTAATTACTTACCTATGCAAAATTCATTAAATATTTTCTCTACTAAATCATCACTTACAGACTTACCAACTATTAGTCCTAAGCTTTCCATTGCTTCTTTTAAATCAATTTCAATAAAATCAATAGTCATATTACTATCAATTGACTTTAGTACGTCTTCTAAACTTTTCTTAGCTTTTATTAATAAATTTTTATGTCTTAAGTTATTAATTATTAAATCGTTACTTAAATTTATTGAACCTTCAAAAAATAATTCATTTATTCTATTAATAATTTCTTCCAATCCTTGATTTCTTAAAACTGATACATCAATAATATTCTTATTGATATCTAAATACTTAGATATATCTAATTTATCTTGCAAATCTACTTTATTTTTTATATATATAACTCTTTTTCCTATTATATATTCTAATATTTTTTCATCTTCAACTTCAAGCTCTCTAGAAGAATCAAAAATCATAATTACTAAATCAGCTTCATTAACCTTATTAAGTGCTTTCTCAACTCCAATTTTTTCAACAGTGTCCTCAGTATCCCTTATACCTGCTGTATCAATTATACGTAAAGGTATACCCTTAATATTTACATATTCTTCAATTGTATCTCTGGTTGTACCAGGTATTTCAGTAACAATTGCTCTATTTTCATTTAATAAAAAATTCATTAAAGAAGATTTTCCAACGTTGGGTTTCCCTAAAATTACAGTTCTTATTCCTTCTTTATATATTTTTCCTGTCTCTGATGTTTTAATTAAATTATCCAACTTTTCAACAACATTTTCACTTAAAATTTTAATTTTATGGATAGTTATTTCATCTTCATCATACTCTGGAAAATCTATATTAACTTCAATATTCGCCAATAAATCCATTATTTCATCTATTATAATATTTATTTGTTTTGACAATCTACCTTCCAAATGATTAACAGAAATTTCATGACTTGAATCTGTTTTTGAATTTATAATATCAATTACAGCTTCAGCTTGAGTTAAATCTATTCTACCATTAAGAAAAGCTCTTTTAGTAAATTCTCCTCTTTCAGCTAATCTGCAATCATGTTCCAATATTGATTCTAGAATTTTTTTTGCTGAAATCATACCGCCGTGACAATTAATTTCTATTATATCTTCTCTTGTATATGTGTTTGGTGATTTCATATATGATATTAACACTTCATCTATAATTTTATAATCTTTATCCACAATATATCCATAATGTAGAAATCTTGGCTTAAATTTTATGTTATTTTCCGCTTTTTCATTTTTTTTTATAAAAATTTTTTCTGCAATATTTAATGCATTATCACCACTAATTCTAACTATATTAATTCCTGCATTACCAGGAAATGTTGCAATAGCTGCTATTGTATCGCTATTCATGTTATCACCGTTTCTTTCTAAACAATATATACTATCAATATATACATTTTACATTAAAATTATTTAAATGTACATAACTATTTATCATAAAATATAACCCGGTTGACCGGGTTATATTAATCTTTTATTTACTTACTTTAAATCAATTACTACTTTTCTATATGGTTCTACACCTTCTGAATAAGTAATAATATCTCTTTCTTCCTGTAAAGCTGAGTGAATTATCCTTCTTTCATATGGATTCATTGGCTCTAACCTTACCTTATGATTATAGTATCTGCATTTTTCAGCCATTTTTTTTGCCAGACGTTTTAGCGTCTCTTCTCTTTTTTCTCTGTAATCTTCTACATTAAATATTACTCTAATGTAATTTTGCTTTCCTTTGTTTACAATTAAATTCATTATGAATTGAATTTCATCTAGATTTTTACCTCTTTTTCCTATAACAATACCTTTATCATCATCATCAATATTAGTAATATTAACTTTCAAAGTATTATTTGATAATTCAATTTCATAATCTGCCTTTATGTCCATTTTTTCGAGTAAAAAATCAAAGAATTTCCTAACTTTCTCTTTTGGTCCATTAACAACTGTAACTTTAACCTTAGCACCCTTACTTCCAAAACCGAAAAACCCCTTTGAAGCTTCATTAATTACTTCAATATCGACTTCATCAATTTCAGATTCAAGCTCAGCTATAGCTGCATTTACAGCTTCATCAACAGTAGATCTTTCAATTGTTACACTTTTCATCTATTTTAATTCCTCCTTTGGACGTTTGGACGAATTCATTATTACATATTGCTGAACAGCTTGGAATATATTTGAAACTACCCAGTATAAAGCTAATCCAGACGGAAATTGTATTGAAAATATAAATATCATAATTGGCATCATCATATTCATAGTCTTCTGAGTAGATTGCTGTTGTTCATTTACTGTAGGTTGCCCAGCAGATGTCATCTTTGTAGTTAAATAAGTTGTAAAACCTGAAATCACTGCTAAAATAGGAACTGCAGCACCGATAAAAGGTAATTCAATTCCTCCCATTGATAAACCATTTACAATTCCATCTGAAAATACATAATTTTCAGTAAAGCCTAAATCACTAATCCACAAAAATGTTTTATTTATTGTATCAAAATAAGCTTGATCTTGAAAAATAAATTTAACAGGTTCTCTCAAAACATAGAAAAAAGCAATTAATATTGGAAACTGTAATAACATTGGTAAACATCCAGTAAAGGGACTATAATTAGCTTCCTTATATAATTCCATTTGTTTTCTTTGTAATGTTTGTGGATCTTTTCCGTATTTTTCTTGTAATTCTTTAATTTGTGGATTTAACTCCTGCATCTTTTTCATTGATTTTGTCTGCTTTAAAGTTAGAGGCATTAAAACCAATTTAAAAATAATTGTAGATAAGATTATTGATATTGCATATGCAGACAATATTTCAGTATCTACTACCAATACCATATTATATAACAATTTTACAAGCATACCAATAGGTACAGCAATGAAATCTAACATTATTATCCTCCGTATTATTTCAAAGGATCATACCCACCAGGATTAAAAGGATGACATCTTAATATTCGACGTATTCCCAGATATGAGCCTTTAAAAAAACCATATTTTTGTAGTGCTTCTATAAAATATTGTGAACAAGTAGGATAAAACCTACAGTGTCTAATGCCTGTACTAGAAGAAAATTTCTGATATAACTTTATTATATTAATTAATATTTTACTTATTTAACTCACCCTTAAATAAATTCTTTTTCTTTATTAATTTATTAAAAGATTTTTCTAATTTTTTATAATCAGATTCAGTAGCATTTACTCTTGCCATTAATATTATATCATAACCCTCTTTTAACTTATACTCATTAAGTCTTACTATTTCTTTTAACCTTCTTCTAATAATATTTCTGGCAACTGCTTTTTTTATTTTTTTCGCAGTTGTAAAACCAAACCTATTATATCCTAATTTATTATTTTTAAGAAATAAAACTAGATTATAATCTGAAACAGAATTTTTACAATTATAAACAGACTTATATTCTATATTTTTCTTTATTATTATCATATTAATACCTTAGTATTCTTTATTGGAATAAAAGGCCACTAATGCGGCCTTATGCTGACAATTTTTTTCTACCTTTTGTCCTTCTTCTTTTTAAAACATTTCTTCCAGATTTTGTACTCATTCTTTTAATAAATCCATGTTCTCTGCTTCTTTGTCTTCTTTTTGGTTGATAAGTTCTTTTCACTGTAAAAACACCTCCTTACGCAGCAGATATCTATATAAATATCTAAAATTTTCATATTTATAAATTATAATATTTTTGATATTGCATGTCAAGCATACAAAAAAGATTTTAGCTATTGTAATATACTACATTTTAAATCATTTTGCAATTATTTTTTAAAAAAAATAAAATTAAATTGAAATTGTGGATAAAAAATGATAAGATTATATAGGCCTGTGGATAAGTTTCTTAATGTGTTTAATTTATGGACAACTTATTGAAAGGCTTTATTAAATGTTGCAAAATAAATTGTTACAATTGTTAATAATTACTATCAACAATTGTTTATACTATACATTTAAATATAAAAAAATTAAATTATCAACAATCTTTTAATTTCTTTATCAACAACGGGGAGGATAAAATGAATTTTGAAGAACTTTGGAATGAGGTCCTTGAAATAGTTAAAGAGGACACAAATCAAGTAAGTTTTAATACTTGGTTTAAACCCCTTAAAATAGTTGCTTATAAGAATAATACTATATATTTAGAAACTGCAGATGACTTTTTAAGGAATACTATACAAAAAAGACATTATAATTTTTTAAAAAATGCATTTAATTATGTATTAAAAAAGGAAACTGAATTAATTCTTACAGTTCCAGGTGAAAATATCGATAATGATTCTAAACATTCAAAAAAAGAAAGCACTTCTGAAGATGATTCTGACACAAACAATAACAGAAAATTAAATCCTAAATACAGATTTGACAATTTTATTATAGGAAATAGTAACAGATTTGCTCATGCTGCCTCTTTAGCAGTAGCAGAGGCACCTTCGTCAGCGTATAATCCATTATTTTTATATGGAGGGGTAGGACTTGGAAAAACTCACTTAATGCATGCAATAGGTCACTATATACTTGATAATAATCCTAATTCTTCAGTTTTATATGTTACTTCAGAAAAATTTACTAATGATTTAATTAACTCTATTAAAGATGGAAAAAATGAAGAATTCAGAAATACCTATAGAAAAGCTGATGTATTATTAGTAGATGATATACAATTTATTGCTGGTAAAGAAAGTACTCAAGAAGAATTTTTTCATACCTTTAATGCACTTCATGAAGCAAATAAACAAATAATTGTATCAAGTGATAATCCACCTAGTGAAATTCCTACTCTTGAAGATAGGTTAAGATCACGTTTTGAATGGGGATTAATAGCTGACATACAACCTCCTGATTATGAAACAAGAACAGCAATACTTAGAAAAAAAGCTGAAGCTGAAAATTATGATGTTCCTGACGAAGTAATATTATATATAGCTCAAAATATTCAATCAAATATCAGAAAACTTGAAGGAGCCCTTATAAGAATTTATGCATATGCATCTTTGACAAATAAAAAGGAAGTTACTCTGGAACTTGCTCAAGAAGCACTAAAACATCTAATTTCTAATAACAAGAAAATTTCTATTATTGATATTAAAGAAGTAGTTTCTAATTATTATAATATTTCAGTAGAAGACTTAATATCAAAAAAGAAAACTAAAAACATAGCATTTCCAAGACAAGTGGCAATGTTTGTTTCTAGAAAACTAACAGATTATTCTCTTCCTAAATTAGGAGAAGAATTTGGAGGTAGAGATCATTCAACGGTTCTTCATGCATATAACAAGATTGAAAGTGATATTGAAAGTAATCAAGAAGTTAAGAAAAATATAGATGATATAATATCCATGCTGAACAATTAGTTATTATTTAAAGCTGTTGACAAAAAGTGAATAGTTGTTAACAAAAACTTATTTTTATTTTTTGTTAACTAATAAAAAATAAATTAATTAACAATCATATTTGTAAACAGATATCTAAATATCAATATGATTTATAGTTTTCAACAAATTAACAGTGCCTACTAATATTACTAATAATTATTTTATATATTACTACTAAAAAAATTTTTATCACTTGTCCACATTTTATTTTATAAGGAGAGAAAAATGAAAATCAAAATAAACCAAAATGATTTTTATAAATCAATAAATATAGTACAAAAAGCTGTTTCTTCAAGAACTGCACTTCCAATTTTATCTGGTATATTAATAGAAGCTAAAAACAATCAATTAATTTTAACTGCAACTGATTTAGAATTAGGAATTAAAACTTATTCTCCATGTGAAGTATTAGAAGAAGGTTCTATAGTTGTACATGCAAGATTAATAGGAGATTTTGTTAGAAAATTACCATCTAATTCTACTGTTTATATTGACTCAACTGAAAAAAATAACATAGAAATAAAATGTTTAAATTCTGAAATAACTATTCTTGGTAATTCAGCAACTGAATATCCTGATAATACATTTAACAATGAAGGTAATACTATAAATATAAAAACTGAATTATTGAAAAATATGATAAAACTTACTTATTTTGCAGCTGCCCAAGAAAATATTAGACCAATATTTACTGGATGTTTAATAGAAATCAAAAATAACATATGTACTTTTGCTGCTCTTGATGGGTATAGAATGGCAGTAAAAAGAGAGCCTATTGAATATGATGGGGAAGTATCAGTAGTAGTTCCTTCTAAAACACTATTAGAAATATTAAGAATAATAGAAGAAAATAAGGGAATTACAAAAATTACAATATCAGATAGTCATATATCTTTTAATTTTGATAATACAACTATAATTTCTAATTTACTTGAAGGTAAATTTATTGATTATGAAGGAATTTTAAAAGATAATTATGTCTCATTATTGAAAATTAATAATACTGATTTTAAAAATAGTATAGAAAGAGCATCTCTATTAGCTAGAGATGATAAAAATAATTTAATAATACTTGACATAAAAGATAATAATATGCAAATTAATTCTGCTTCTGAATATGGAAATGTTGAAGAAAATATTTCTATTGAAAAAGAAGGAGAAAATTTGAAAATTGGATTTAATTCTAAATATATGCTTGATGTTTTAAAAGTTATTGAAAATGAAAAATTAACATTAAGTATAGTTGGAAAAAATAATCCTTGTTTTCTAAAAGAAGAAAATAGTGATAGTTATATTTATATGGTTCTACCAGTAAGAATAAGTTAATTTTTATTATTATATAAAATATAATAAATATAAATTATTACGGTAAAAAATATCCAATATTATAAAAATTAAATAGAATTATTAATAAATTAGAGGTATAATATGGAAAAAATAAAAATAAACACTGATTTTATAAAACTGGATCAATTTTTAAAATATATTAATGTTATAGAAGGAGGGGGTATGGCAAAAATTGTTATTTTGGACGGACTAGTTAAAGTCAACGATGAAGTCATACTTCAAAGAGGAAAAAAATTGCACGAAGGAGATATTGTTGAATTTAACAATTTAAAATATATCATTTCAAAAGAGGAATAATGATAGTAAATAGCTTAAAATTAAGGGATTATAGAAATCTTAAGGAAGTAAATATTGATTTAGATTCAGTTTTAAATATTTTTATTGGAGATAATGGTCAAGGAAAAACTAACCTCCTTGAATCAATATATCTTTGCTCAATAGGAAGAACATTTAGACTTAATAAAGAAAGTGAATTAATTAATTTTGAAGAAAACAAAAGTTTAGTTGAATTATCTTTAATTAAAAATAATTATAAAATTAATATTGAGTTAATTTTAGAAAAAAATAAAAGAAAACAAGTTTTTATAAATAAAGTAAAATTAGATAAAACTTCTGAAATGATAGGTATTTTGAATAATGTTATATTTACTCCCGATGATATGAAGATAATTAAAGGTAGTCCTGTTGAAAGAAGAAAGTTTATAAATATAGATATATCTCAAATTAAACCAAAATATAAATATTTACTAGCTAAATATAAGAAAATAATTACAGAAAGAAATATAATTTTAAAAAATTACTGTACAAAACCAGATAATAAGGATATTATTAATATTTGGAATGATTATTTAATAAATATTGGTACGGAAATAATTTATTATAGAAATGAGTATATAAATAACTTAAAAAAATTTACTATAGATATTTATTCAGATATTTCAGGTAATAAAGAAAAACTAGATATTAATTATATATGTAATATAGGAAATGTAAATGATATGGATAAATCTGATATTAAAGATTTATTTAGGAAAAAAATAAGTTCAAATTTTCAACAGGAATTACAAAAATGTACAACCTTATATGGACCTAATAAAGATGACTTAAGTATAAAAATTAATGGTAAGGAATGTAAGTATTTTGGTTCTCAAGGACAACAACGTTCTGCAATACTTGCAGTTAAATTAGCAGAAATAGAGATAATCAAAAATGAAATAGGTGAATATCCTATTTTGCTATTAGACGATGTTTTATCTGAGCTAGATAGTAAAAGAAAAGGATATTTATTAAATTATATAAAGAATATACAAACAGTTATAACAACAACTGATGACAATGATTTATATAATTTAACAAAATATAGTAATAAAAAAAATTTTTACATAAGTGAAGGTAAAATAGGAAACATTACTAATTAGAGGAGTTATAAATAAATGGTGGAAAAAAATAATAATCATTATGGGGCAGAGCAAATACAGGTTTTAGAAGGATTGGAACCTGTTAGAAAAAGACCTGGTATGTATATTGGCTCAACAGGTGAAAGAGGATTACATCAATTAGTGTATGAGGTAGTAGATAATAGTATAGATGAAGCATTGGCAGGAATTTGCGACACTATATATGTAACAATTAATGAAGATAATTCATTAGTAGTAGAAGATAATGGTAGAGGTATTCCAATAGAAAAAAATGAAAAGACTGGAAAATCAACTTTAGAAACTGTTCTTACCGTACTTCATGCTGGAGGTAAATTTGATAATGATGCTTACAAAGTATCAGGTGGACTTCATGGAGTTGGGGTATCATGTGTAAATGCATTATCAGATTATTTAATAGCAGAAGTAAAATGGAATGGAAAAATATATAGACAAAAGTATTCTAAAGGAATTACACAAACAGATGTTGAGTGTATAGGAAATACTAATAAATCAGGTACGACTATACAATTTTTACCTGACTCTACAATTTTTGAAAAAGTAGACTTTAATTATACTACAATTAAACATAGAATGAGAGAATTAGCATTTTTAAATAAAGGAATTAAAATTATATTAGAGGACAAAAGAAACAATGTAAGAGATGAATTTCACTATGAAGGTGGAATTAAAGAATTTGTTCACTATCTAAATAATAAAAAAAATCCTATACACGAAGAGATAATTTATGCTGAAGGAGAAAAAGAAAAAGTAATAGTTGAATTATCAATTCAATATACAGATTCATATAGTGAAAGCATATACTCTTTTGTTAATAATATTAATACTATTGAAGGTGGAACACATTTAGTAGGATTTAAAACAGCTTTAACAAGAGCTATGAATGATTATGCAAAGAAAAATAATTTAATAAAAGAAAATGATTTATCAATTACAGGGGAAGATATAAGAGAAGGTATAACAGCTGTTTTATCAATAAAAATACCTAATCCACAATTTGAAGGACAAACAAAAACTAAATTAGGTAATAGTGAAGTTAGAGGAATTGTTGATAATATTACAGGAGAAGCTATAAATATTTATTGTGAAGAAAATCCTAAAATAGCTAAACTAATAATTGAAAAAACTTTGAGAGCTGCAAGAGCTAGAGATGCTGCTAGGAAAGCAAGAGATCTTGCTAGAAGAAAAAATGTACTTGATAGTATGGCACTTCCAGGAAAATTAGCTGATTGTTCTGAACGTGATCCAGAATTATGTGAAATTTATATAGTTGAGGGTAATTCAGCAGGTGGTTCAGCTAAAGAGGGAAGAGATAGAAGAACTCAAGCAATTTTACCACTAAGAGGTAAAATTTTAAATGTTGAAAAATCAAGATTAGATAGAATATTAAATTCTGAAGAAATTAAAAATATGATTACAGCTTTTGGTTGTGGTATAGGAGAAGATTTTAATATACAAAAGTTAAGATATGGAAAAATAATAATTATGACAGATGCTGATGTTGATGGGGCGCATATTCGTACTTTACTTTTAACTTTTTTTTATAGATATATGCCTGAACTTATAAGAGAAGGCCATATATATGCTGCTCAACCACCACTTTATAGAGTTAAAAAAGGTAAATTTGAAGAATATGTTTATAGTGATGAAGAATTAAATAAGGTTCTAAATGAAATTGGAAGAGATAATAAATATGAAATTCAAAGATATAAAGGTCTTGGAGAAATGGATCCAGTACAACTTTGGGATACAACTATGAATCCAGCTGATAGAATTTTATTAAAAATAAATGAAGAAGATATAATGGAAGCTGATGAGACTTTTTCTATGCTTATGGGAGATAAAGTAGCACCAAGAAGAGAATTTATTGAGCAAAATGCAAAATATGTAAAAAATTTAGATATATAATATAGATTGCTGTTATTGTGGAGGTTATAAATGAGTGAAATTGAAAATAATGATAAGATTTTACAGACAAATATTACAGAAGAAATGAGAAAATCTTATCTTGATTATGCTATGACTGTTATAGTAAGTAGAGCATTGCCTGATGTTAGAGATGGTTTAAAACCTGTTCATAGAAGAATACTTTATTCGGCTAATGAATTAGGACTTACACCAGATAAACCACATAAGAAAAGTGCACGTATTGTCGGTGATGTACTTGGTAAGTATCATCCACATGGTGATACAGCAGTATATGATGCTATGGTAAGATTGGCTCAAAGTTTTTCAATGCGTTATCCTTTAGTAGATGGTCATGGAAATTTTGGATCAATTGATGGCGATGGTGCAGCAGCAATGCGTTATACAGAAGCACGTATGTCTAAAATGGCATTAGAATTACTTAAGGATTTTAATAAAGATACAGTTGATTTTAAAGCTAACTTTGACGAAACATTAAAAGAGCCTGTTGTTTTACCAGCGAGATTTCCTAATTTATTAGTAAATGGGTCATCTGGTATAGCTGTAGGTATGTCAAGTTCCATTCCTCCACATAATTTGGGGGAAGTAATAAATGGTATAATTGCATACATAGATGATCCAGATATTGATATTCCAGGATTAATGCGATATATAAAAGGACCTGATTTTCCAACAGGTTCAATAATTGTAGGAAAAGATAATATTAGAAATGCTTATATGACTGGAAGAGGTTTAGTAAAAGTTAAATCTCGTGTCGAAATAGAAGAAATGAAAAATAATAAAAGCAGGATAATAGTATCTGAAATACCTTATCAAGTTAATAAAGCCAGATTAATAGAAAAGATGGCAGATTTAGTAAAAGATAAAAGAATTGAAGGAATTTCTGATTTAAGAGATGAAAGTGATAGGACGGGTATGCGTATTGTAATTGAAATAAAAAGAGATTACAATCCTAATGTTATTCTCAATAATTTGTACAAACATACCCAGCTTCAAGATAATTTTAGTATTATTATGATTGCCTTAGTTAATGGTGAACCTAAAGTTTTAAATTTAAAAGATATGATTCATTATTATGTACTTCATCAAAGAGAAATAATAGTAAGAAGAACAAAGTATGATTTAAATAAGGCAGAAGCAAGAGCTCACATTGTCGAAGGTTTAAGAATAGCAATTGACAATATAGATGAAATTATTAAAATAATAAGAGCTTCATATGATGATGCAGAAATAAAATTAATGGAAAGATTCAATTTATCTGAGCTTCAAGCTAGAGCTATTATAGATATGAGGCTAAGACGATTACAAGGCCTTGAAAGAGAAAAGTTAGATACAGAATATGAAGAGTTAATTCAAATGATTAATAAGTTTAAAGAAATTTTAGCTAACCAATACTTAGTTGATCAAATTATAAAAGAAGAAATAACAGATATTAAAAATAAGTATTATGATGAAAGAAGAACAGAAATCATTGCAGATGAAGGTGAAATTAACGTAGAAGATTTAATAGAAGAAGAAAATGTTGCTATAACTTTAACTAATTTTGGATATATAAAGAGATTGCCAGAAGATACATATAAGGTTCAAAGAAGAGGTGGAAAAGGTATAACAGCATTAACAACTAGAGATGAAGACTTCGTTAAAAATTTATTTATTACATCTACACATGATTACTTATTATTTTTAACAAATAAAGGTAAAATGTATAGAATAAAAGCTTATGAAGTACCAGAAGCAAGGCGTCAAGCAAAAGGTACTGCAGCTATTAATCTTATAAACATAGATACAGATGAAAAAATTAGAGCTTTAATTCCTATCAGAGACTATAATGATAATGAATATTTGGTCTTTGCTACTAAAAAAGGTATTATTAAAAAAACAAAACTCACTGAATTTGATACTTCAAGAAAAACAGGTCTTATTGCAATAAAAATTGCTGAAGATGATGAATTAATAAGCGTAAATAAAACTGATGGAACAATGGATATTTTTATTACAACTAAAAATGGTAAAGGAATAAGATTTAGTGAAAGAGATGTAAGAGAAACTGGTAGAAATTCAATGGGAGTAAAAGCTATTACTACGACTAATGATGATGAAATAGTATCTATGGGTATTCTTTCTCAAGAAGAAAATGATAAATTTATTATGACAATTACTAGAAACGGTTATGCTAAAATGACTAATCCAAGTGAATATCGCTGTCAAAATAGAGGCGGAAAGGGAATGAAATCTCATTCTATAAACAAAAAAACTGGAAAAATAGTTGATTGTTTAATAGTAAATAAAGAAGATGATATTATGATATTAAGTTCGAATGGTTCAATAATTAGAATGCATACATCTGGAGTATCAATAATGGGAAGAGATACTCAAGGAGTAATAGCAATGAGACTTAATAATGGTGACAAAGTTGCTTCTGTAGCCAAAATTATACCAGAAGAAGATGTGGAAATAGAAGAATAATATTAATATGGAGGTTTCAAATGTCTTTGAATATAAAATATGGGAAAAATAAAGAAAATAGTTTAGAGATAATACCTGTTGGAGAAGTAGATATATATACTTCTCCAGAATTTAAAAAAGTTATTTTTGATTTAATAGAAACTAAAGATTCTAATATTATAATTAATGGAAATGAATTAGATTATATTGACAGTACAGGTTTAGGTATTTTAATGAGTATATACAAAAAAGCGCAAGAAAAAAGCTTAGAAGTTAGTATAATAAATTTAAAACCAAATATTTATAAATTATTTGATATAACAGGTCTAAATAAAGTATTTAATATTCAAGGGTGAGAATAATGGATAAAGTAAAATTAACAATTCCAAAAAAGTCAGAATACATAAGTACAATAAGATTAACATCTTCAGCATTATCTAATATTAATAGTTTTAATGTAGATGATATAGAAGATATTAAAGTTATTGTATCAGAAATTTGCATATTTTTTATAAATAATATAAAAGAGAATGAAAAACCTTTTGAAGTAGAATATATTATTGATAATGACAAATTTAAAGTAAAAGTGACTGATTTAAATAAGGGAAAAGTAAATAAAAAAAATGAGATTAAAGATGAAATGTGTATTCTAATAATTGAAAGCTTATCGGATAAATATGAATTAGATTTAGACTACAATAAAATTAGTTTTGAAAAATATATGAACTAGTATGGATGTTGGTGGTATGAAGATAATGGGGCAAAACTCAAAAAATATAAAAAATCAAGATTTATTTATTCAATATGAAAAAACAAAAAATATTGATGTAAGAAATCAAATTTTTGAAAAATATAAATATATGGCAGAAATCATATCAAAAAAATATTCTAATAGAGGAATAGAATATGAAGATATTTATCAAATAGCTTGTATGGGTTTAATTTATGCTATCGAAAGATTCGACATTTCTAGAGGGTTTGAATTTACTAGCTTTGCAACTCCTACTATACTAGGTGAAATAAAAAAATATTTCAGAGATAAAGGTTGGTCTATAAAAGTACCTAGAAAAATACAGGAAATATCTAAGAAAGTAAATGAATGTTACAATATACTTAGCAATGAACTTCATAGAACTCCTTCTGTAAAAGAAATATCAGATTATGTGAAATGTTCAGAAGAAGAAGTATTAGAAGCTTTTGAAGCAGGAAAAATGTTTAATTCTCAATCTTTGGACATAAAGTTTGATTTAAAAAATGAAGAAAGTCAAATTTCATTGTTAGATTTAGTGGGAGAAGAAGATAAAGAATATTTAAAAATAGAAAACGAAGATTTTATAAATAAATCATTAAAAAAGTTGAACGAACTGGAAAGGAACATTATTTTAAAAAGGTATTATTCTAATAAAACACAAAGTGATATAGCAAAGGAATTAAACATTTCTCAAATGACAGTTTCTAGAATAGAAAAGAAAACTTTGGAAAAATTAAGAATAGAATTTAATAAATAACATAACGAGTAAAGTAAAGTGATTGCTAATGTAATTACTTCTGATAATTAAATAAAGGAGGTATTATGAAAAATAGAAGTAGATTTTTTGTTATAGGTATGATAATTATATTATTTATAGTTATTAATTCCTTTGGGGGTATACTTAAATTTTCAACAGATTATTTGTGGTTTAAGGAGGTAGGGTATACAGAAACATTTTTTACTAAATTGAAAGCTCAATTTACTATTGGAATACCTCTATTTGTATTTTTATCACTTTTGCTATATATGTATATAAACAAATTAAAAAAGAAATATTATGAAGATATAGAAGTAATCGATATTGATACTAAGAAAAAAACAAATTTTTGGATTAAAATTGTAACTATTGCAATAAGTTTTGTTATGACAATAAATATAGTCTCAACTTTATGGTTTGAAATTTTACAATACATTAATCTAGAAATTTTCAATTCAGTTGATTCTATATTTAATAATGATATTAGTTTTTACATATTTAAATTACCCCTTATTAAAACACTTGTTGGTTTTATAATAAACATACTATTCTTACTTATTATTGTAACTGTTTTATTTTATGGATATCTATCAATTAAAGATAGTTTTAAA
Organism: Sedimentibacter sp. MB31-C6; assembly: GCF_035934735.1. Taxonomy (NCBI): domain Bacteria; kingdom Bacillati; phylum Bacillota; class Tissierellia; genus Sedimentibacter; species Sedimentibacter sp. MB31-C6. The sequence continues at coordinate 1,380,246 of NZ_CP142396.1, read as the reverse complement.
AAAGTATCTCATCAATTTGAAAATATTTCAGGATTACAACAACAAATTGATTTTAGTTCTGTTTTAAATAAAAAGTTTATATCAAAAATAATAAATCAAATATCTATAATTGGTTCTTTAACTTTTATATTTATAGGAATTAGATTTTTCTTAATGTCTTATGATTTATTATACTCTCAACTAGGCAGAGTTTTTGGTGCAGGTTATACAGATATAAACATAACCTTAAATGTATATAGAGTGTTAATGGTTGGTTGTTTTATAGCAGCAGTTACATTTTTTATAGGTTCAAGAAAAAGAAACTTAAAATTTGCGTTAATAGTTCCTGCAGCTTTAATAGTAGTATCAATATTAGGAACTGGATTAAGTGGGATTGTTGAAAAATTTATTGTTGAACCTGATCAATTATCAAAAGAAACAAAATATATGGAATATAGTATAAAAAATACTCAAAAAGCTTATAGTTTGGATAATGTAATTGTAAATGAGTTTCCATCAAATGATAATTTAACTATAAAAGATATTGAAAATAATAGAGAGGTTATAGAAAATATAAGAATAAATGATAGAGAACCATTGATACAGGTATATAATCAATTACAAGGAATAAGGCCTTACTATAGATTTAATGATGTTGATGTAGATAGATATATAATTGATGGAGATTATAAACAAGTATTTTTATCTGCTAGGGAACTTGATCAAAATAGACTAAATGAGCAAGCTAAAACATGGGTAAATCAATATTTAAAATATACTCATGGATATGGTATAACTTTATCACCGGTTAACAGAGTAAATTCTCAAGGTCAACCTGAGATGATAGTGAGGAATTTACCTCCTACAACTAATACTGATTTTAATATTACTAAACCAGAAATATATTTTGGTGAAAGTACAAATGAATATGTAGTTGTTAATACAGACGAAAAAGAATTTGATTATCCTTCAGGATCAGATAATGTTGAAACATTTTATGAAGGAGAAGCAGGTATTAATTTGTCTTTTTTAAATAGGTTTTTATTCAGTATTAGAGAAGGAAGTTATAAAATGCTAATTTCTAATAATATTGATGGTAATAGTAAAATTATGATAAATAGAAATATAATAGAAAGAGTTCAAAAAATTGCTCCATTTCTTTATTATGATCCTGATGCATATATAATAGTAAATCAAGATGATGGTAAGTTATATTGGATTATAGAAGGCTTTACTGCAAGTGATAAATATCCTTATTCACAACCAACAACTAATTTTGTAGAAGGAAAAGAAGTTAATTATATTAGAAATTCTGTTAAAGTAGTTATAGATGCTTATAACGGAACGACTGATTTTTATATTACAGATGATAAAGATCCTATTATTAATGTATACTCTAAAATATTTACTGATTTATTTAAACCAATAAGCGAAATGCCATCAGGTATTAGGAGTCATATAAGATATTCTCAAACATACTTTGATATACAATCTGAAATGTATAGATTATACCATATAGAAAATCCAACAGTTTTTTTTGGAAGAGAAGATTATTGGGAATTAGCAAATGAAAAATATATGGATTTAGGCGAAGGACCAGTTGATTCTAGCTATGTTATGTTTAAATTACCTGAAGAAGATAATGTGGAATTTCTATTAACTACTCAATATACACCTCAAAATAAGGATAATATGATTGCTCTTTTAGCAGCTAGAAATGATGGCGAAAATTATGGAGAATTAATACTTTATGAATTTCCAAAAACAAAAACAATACCAGGACCTAATATGATAGAAACAAAAATTGATCAAGATACTGCCATATCATCCCAGTTAACATTGTGGAGCCAAGTAGGGTCTTCTGTATTGAGAGGAAATACCTTAGTTGTACCAATTGAAAATTCATTAATGTATGTAGAACCAATTTATTTAAAATCAGATACTGAAAGTAATTTCCCTGAAATGAAAATGGTTGTAGTTTCTTTTGGAGATAAAATAGTAATGGAATCTACTCTTGATGCAGCCATAGCAAGAATTTTTGGAACAGCAACTGAAGAAAAAGAGCCTACAGAAAATGAAGATTATAATGTTAATGTTGATGTAAATGATTTAATACAAAAAGCAAATAATGTCTTCATAGAATCTAATGAAGCATCAAGAAAAGGTGATTGGGCTACCTACGGAGAAAAACTTGAAGAATTAGAAGATATATTAAATCAATTAAATATAGTTATTAATGGAGTTCAACAAAATCAGGAAAATGAAGAAAATGATATAATAGAAGAAAAACAAGTCGAAGAAGAATAAATGATATAAAGTAAGGATATTAAGAAAATATGTCATTCTGAATTTAGTGGAGAATCTTTACTTTAAAAAAGATTCTCCATATTTCAATACTTGATTAAAAATAAGAAAAAATAGGAGGGATTAACATGAAATTTACATATAATCATTTTAATTTTAACATATTAGATTTACAAAAAAGCATGGATTTTTATAAAGAAGCTTTAGGCTTAATCGAAGTAAGAAGAAAAGAAGCTGAAGATGGAAGTTTTAAGTTAGTTTATTTAGGTGATAATACAACTGATTTTTTATTAGAACTTACATGGATGAAGGATAGAGCTAAACCTTATGATTTAGGGGAAGAAGAATTTCATCTTGCAATGAAAGTTGATAATTATGATGAAGCATTTAAAAAACATGAACAAATGAAATGCATTGAATTTGTAAATGAATCTATGGGAATATATTTTATAACAGATCCAGATGGATATTGGATTGAGATAGTACCAACACGATAGATATAATTGTGAATAACTATTTTATAATGAAAGCCAACTGTGGGGAAAAATTAAATAATAGTTTTTTAAATGTTTTATATTGAAATAATATTGTTGTTGAGCTATAATGTTTAAACAATGTGGAGGATGTAAAATGTTTAAAAAGCTTATTAAAATAGTAATTCAAATATTAATTATATACATAATATATGAAACTGGAAATTTTATTAGTAGAATTATTTCACCTTATATTGTCATACCAGGCAATTTAATTGGAATGATTGTATTATTGTTATTATTATCATTAAATATTTTAAAGCTATCAGTAATTGAAGAAACGGGCAGTTTTTTAATTAAATATATGGCATTTTTCTTTGTTCCAATGGCAGTTGGATTAATTGAGTCATATGAACTTATAGCAGGTGATATAATAAAATTTATGATAGTTTTAGTAATTTCATGTGGATGTGTAATGTTTGTAGCAGGAAAAACAACAGACTATTTAGCATCATTTAGAAAGGATTAAATTTAATGATAAAGGAAATGTTAATTTCATTATTTTATATTATTTTAACTTTGTTTTTATTTATTATGAGTAATAAAATATATATTAAATATAAACATACACTTTTAAATCCAGTTATAATAACAACAATATCTGTTATTTTATTATTGATATTATTTGATATTCCATATTCAACATATAATAAGGGGGGAAGGATAATAACATATATTATGGGTCCAATAGTTGTTGTTTTGGCAATACCTTTATATAAAAATAGAAATGAATTATTAAAAAATTTTATACCTATTGTTGGAGGAATAGTTGCTGGAATTATTGCTGCCTTTGTATCTGTTATAATACTTTGTAAAGTTCTAAATTTAGATAGTGCTATTATGTTATCATTATTATCAAAATCAATTACTACACCAATGGCTGTCGAGTCAACAAAACTTCTTGGTGGAAATGAGGCAATAACTATAATTGCCGTAGTTATAACAGGACAAATAGGTGCAATTATATCTCCATTTATTTATAAGTATGGTAAAATAAAAAGCAATATAGCTAAAGGTATAGGTCTAGGCTCTTCAGCACATGCTTTTGGTACAACTAAAGCAATGGAAATGGGAGAAGACATAGGTGCTGCTAGTAGTTTGGCAATAGGAGTAACAGGTTTATTGACTATAATATTTGTTATTATTTTTGCTTAAATAATTTTTTGTATCCATGAAACAAATATAGTATATGTATAGGAGTTTTTTATGCTTAAAGGTGAAAATATATATTTATCTAAAATTGAAAAAGAAGATATGAAATACATATATAAATGGTTTTCAGATACAGAATTTTTAAAATATTATGATTATATTCCACCCATTAGTCAATCTAAAAGAGAAGTTGATAAAATATTTAATGATTATGAAAAAAGTGAAGAATCTGAAGTTTTTGCTATGAAACTTATTAAAAGCAATGAAATTATTGGTATTGCAGGATATGATGATATAGAAAAAGAAAATAAAGTAGCTACTTTATTTATAGGTATTGGTAACAAAAACATAAGAGGAAAGGGTTATGGAAAAGAATCTTTAAATTTATTATTGACATATGGATTTAAAGTTATAAAACTTCATAGAATACAATTAAATGTGTTAGAATTTAATATAAATGCAATTTCCTTATATGAAAAAACAGGGTTTAAGAAAGAAGGTATTTTTAGAGAATTTGTTTTACGAGATAATAAAAGATATGATTTATATTTATATGGTCTACTTAAAAATGAGTGGAAATAAAAGCAGTAGTTATGTTACTACTGCTTTTATTATTTATGCTGTAGCGGTATGATTATCTATTAATTTTGTAAATGAATTAAGTGGTTTAACACCTATTTCTTTTTCTGCAATTTTTCCATCTTTGAATAATATAACTGTAGGAATACTTTGAATCCCATATCTTATTGCAAGTTCTTGTTGTTCATCAATATCAACTTTTGCAACAGATATTTTTCCTTCATATTGATCTGCTAATTTTTCAATTACTGGAGCAATCATTTTGCAAGGTGCACACCAAGTAGCCCAAAAGTCAACTAAGACTAATTTTCCACTTCCTATTAATTCATCAAATTGTTGTGTATTATTTACATATGTTATTTTTTCTGTCATTTCTTTTCTCCTTATGCTTTATCTATTTCTTGAGCTGCATGTTGAGCAGCTATTAAACCTTCACTAACAGCTTTTGATATTTGAAGTGGTTTTCCAGTTATATCTCCTGCTGCATAAACACCTTTAATATTAGTTTCCATGTTTTTATCAACACAAATAAAACCATTCTCTATTGATAAACCATCTATTAGTGCAGTTGGCGCAACTACTTCTCTTAAAATAAAAACTGCATCTGCATTAATAGTATTATTATCTACAACAATTCCTTCTACTTTAATTTCTCCAATTATTTCATCTATTGTGCCAGAAATAAATTGTATATCAGAATTTAACTCTTGGGATTTAGGTTTTTTTGAAATAAAAATTACATTTACTCCGATACTTTGTAAAAAGTTAGCTTCTTCTACAGCATCATGAGATTGATCCCAAACTACTGCAATTTTGTTTCTGTATAGCATACCATCACAAGTTGCACAATAACTTACACCACTACCTAAAAGACGAGCTTCACCAGGTACTTCCTTTACTTTAGATATACCCATTGCTAATATAACCTTTTTAGCTTCTACTATTTCTCCATTAACATTAACCATAAAACTTTCATCAAAAGGTAGTATATTTACAACCTTATTTTTTTCTACTTCAATATTCATAGATTTAGTGTGGTCTATAAATTTTTTCATTAAATCCTTTCCACTTATATTATAAAATCCTAAATGATTATCTATACGTTCAGACTTAGATAAGTAATTCTCCTTATTTGAGAAAATTCGAGGGTTTTTACCTCTAGCTAATGCATTTACAGCTGCAGATAAACCTGCTGGTCCTCCACCGATAATTGCTATATCTATCATATTTCACGTATAATCCAATTATCCTCTTTTATGAGGTGGTTGGATTATTCTCCTTTCTCCCAACTTTTCCTCTTTAAATTTACTAAATTACTGTTCATTAGGATCTAGCACTGATATATCCTCTATTTTCACTACTTTGTTGCAATTTGAACAGTAATATCTATGTTCAATGCTGTGGTTACAATTTTTATGAACTAATTTTTTATAACATGTATCTAAATGTTTTTCACCCCATAATATAATACTATTAAATACATCTTCTAAATCGTATCCCTTTTTAGTTAAGGTATATTTATTTCTAGGTGGATGTGATTGATAAAGTTCTCTTTTTATAAGACCATCAATTTCTAGTGATTTTAATCGTTCTGATAATAAATTAGTAGGTATACCTGTTAATTCATCGTGTATTTCTTTATAAGTTTCTCGTCCTACTAGTATTTGATGGAGTATTAATAAAGACCATTTATCTCCAATTATATTTAATGTTTGAGCTATGTTGCATGGTAAATTATATTGCATTTTCATTAATTGCTCCTAACTTTAATATTTTCATCTTAATTTTTAAATTACATTTTCTTATTCATTAAAAGTTAAAAAGCTAAAAATTTACTTATATTATTTAACAATCCGGTAAAAGTCATAATACCTATAATTATTAAAATAATACCGCCTATTTTTATAGTATATTTCATTAAATTTCGCTTTTCTTTAAAGAAATTTAATGCCTGAGTTGTAAACATTCCAAGGATAACAAAAGGAATAACAAATCCTAGGGTATAAATTAAAACAAGCATATTTCCTGTAAAGGAGCTGCTAGCATTAGATGCTAAAATTAATATAGAAGATAATGCAGGTCCAACACAAGGTGTCCAAGCAAAACTAAAGGTAAATCCCATTATATAAGCAACAATAGGATTCATTTTTTTTCTATTTAAGTCTAAATTAAATCTTTTTTCTCTTTTTAAGAGATTTAATTTTATGATATCTAATTGTAAGAGTCCCATAATTATAATTATTATGCCACCAATTCGGCTAAATAAAACTTTATTTTGATTAAAAAAAACACCTAAAGCAGAAAATGAAAAACCAAGTATGAAAAAAGTACTTGAAATTCCTAGAACAAAGAATAATGTATTTATTAAAACTTTTTTTCTTTCATATACTATAGTTCCATTTGCATCAACACTTTTTCCATTACCTGCTAAATAACTTATATAAACTGGTATAAGCGGTAATACACATGGTGAAAAAAATGATAAAAAACCTTCTAAAAGAACAAGCAAAAAGCTTACATTTTCAGTTAAAGTCATACTTCCTAACAAAAGGTACCTCCATATCTTTTTTTAAATATAACATCATGACTTCATTTTGTCAAGTAACTTTATAAAATAAATCTAATTGAAAAATTTTATTATCTATTATATAATATTACAATGTTATGTTGTATTGTTTATAATTGTAATTAGTGGGTAAGTTATATAATTATAATATCAAAATAAATTAAGGAGATGATTTATATTTTAGGTTTTAAATCTTTATGTCTTGAGGATAAAGATATAATCGAAAGTTATATAGATAAAGATACACTAGAATCTTATGAATATTTATTTTCTTCACTATATATGTGGAGAAAGCTAAATAATGTAAAATACGCTACAATTGAAAATACCCTTTTAATAGAGAAAAATGAAGAAGGTAAAGGAACTTTTTATGCTCAGCCTTTTGGATACAATAAAGAAAATTTAGATAAGATAGTAGATTTGTTAATAAAAAGAAATGAAAACTTTAATAGAAAATATTTATTTGGAGATGTGGATGAAGTTTTTGTAGATGAGTTAAAAAAATATACTAATTTTAAAATAGAAGCAATTGAAGATATAGATGATTTTGAATATGTATATAAAACTCAAGATTTAATTGACCTTAGGGGTAAAAGATATCATGGTAAGAAAAATCATTATAATTCTTTTGTTAAAAAGTATGATTTTGAATTAAAAAAAATTAATGATGCTAATGTAATAGATGATTGTTTAACTTTATTGCATAATTGGCATGAAGAAGTTGCAGTAACATTTGACAAAGAAATGCTTATGGAGATAGATGCTATTAAAGATATATTTAGAGAGCTTTTAAATTTGGAACTTAAATCAATTGCAGTTTATGTTGATAATGAATTAGCTGGTTTTGCTGTTGGAGAAAAAGTTAATGATAATTTAGCTGTAATCCATGCAGAAAGAGGAGAAATAAAATATAAGGGTATTTATTCATTTTTAAATAGAAAATTCTTAGAAGATAGTTTCTCAGATACAAAATTTGTCAATAGACAAGAAGACACAGGTAATAAAGGTTTAAGGAAATCCAAGCAATCTTATCATCCTATAAAGATGGTAAAAAAATACCTTGTTAAAGTAACTAGATAATCAAAGTATAAAATATAATAAATAATGTAAATTTATTATTGACTTCTAAAATACTTAGGAGTATAATCTAATAAATTCACGAGGTGCGAAAATGGAAAAATTAATATTAGTACAATTGCATCATCATCATAGATATAGGGTTTGTAAGTGATCTTAAATTAAAATTTAGCTCACAGATACAAGCTCTATTAGTCGTTAATTTTAAAGACTTGTATCTGTGGTGAATATTTAGTAATTATTGCCATCTGACACAAGTCAGATGGTTTTTTAAATTTTTTGGAGGAGAAATATATGAATTTTTTAAATATTAAAGATGAAATTAATTTTTATCAAAAAATGTACATTTTAAGAAGAGAAATAGAAGATTTTCTTTATAAAGAAGAATATATGAATGTCGAGCCTTTTATCTTTGAAGAATATGATGAATTTACAAATATAAATTCAAGAATAGATAAAAAAGCTACTGTAAAGTTGCTTGATAATACGGGTGAAATACTTATATTATCTCCTGATATTACTACAAATATAATTAATAAATATATTCCTAGATGGGATATAGGGACTAAACTAAAGATTTTTTACTATGGAAAAACATATAAGTATAATGGAATTGGGATAAAGGAAAATAGAGAAATAGGAGTTGAATTAATTGGAGAAAAAAATAAAAATACTGATGAATATGTATTAGGTACTGCAATAAAAATTATGAAAAATTATAGTAATGATTATTTATTTGAAATAGGCAACAGTAAATTTTTAAAGGGATTAATGCAAGGATGTTCTTTTATAAATGAAGATTATTATAATGTTTTGAATTTATTGCATTCTAAAAATAAACAAGGATTAAAGGAATATTTGTCCAAATTACCATATAAAGAGGCTATGAGTACTCTTGTAAATATATTTGATTTAGAAGGACACTTTGATGAAATAAATGAGCAACTTAATGGTTTATATATGAATGATTTAATGAAGGATGGAATTAATGAGTTGTACAACATAGATAAAAGTATAACTACAAAAAATATTACATATGACCTTTCCATGGTTTCAGAACTAAGCTACTATGACGGTATTATTTTCAGAGGATATATAAAAGGTTCTAATACAGAAATTATAAAAGGTGGTCGTTATGATTCCTTTACAGAACAATATGGTTATAAAATTCCTGGAATAGGATTTTCAGTTGAACTAGATGAATTAATAAAAGTTCTTTATAAGGAGGTTAATTAATGAGCTTAACAGTAGCAATTCCTAAGGGAAGGCTAGGAACACAAACGATTAAAATGTTAAAAAGTACTGGTATTGGTAATGCGATAGATGAAAAATCAAGAAAATTAATTTTTAAAGATAACGAAAGAAATATTAAGTTCATGCTTTTGAAAAACTCAGACGTAATAACCTATGTTGAAAATGGTATTGCTGATTTAGGAATTGCTGGTAAAGACATGGTTATGGAAAAGGAATCAGATATATATGAGCTTTATAAAATGAATATAGGTAAATGTAAGTTGTCTGTTGCAGGAATTAAAGGAAAAAAAATATTAACTGATGATACAATTTTAAAAGTAGCTACTAAATTTCCTGAAACAGCTAAAAGGTACTTTAAAAGCAAAGGACAGAAGATAAAAATTATTAAATTAAATGGCTCTATAGAGCTTGCTCCAATTCTTGGACTATCTGATGTAATAGTAGATATAGTTGAAACTGGCAATACTTTAAAAGCTAATGGTTTAGAAGTTTTTGAAGATATGTATGAGATAAGTGGAATGATGATATCAAATAAAATTAGTTATAAATTTAAGAGAAATGAAATAAAAGAAGTAATTGAGTTAATTAGAAAGGAGGATGAAAAAAATGATTAGAATAATTAAGGAAAAAGACAAGCTAAACTATTTAAATGAGCTTCAAAGTAGGAATTCGCAGGATTTTAATGACGTATATGATATTGTTGATAATATTTTAGAAGATGTAAGGAAAAATAAAGATTCTGCTATAAAAAGGTATACTAATGAGTTTGATAAAGTGTCATTGGATAATTTAGAGGTTTCTATAGAAGAAATAGAGGAGGCTTATAATACAATTAATAAAGATTTATTAGATACATTAATTAAATCAAAAGATAATATAGAAGATTATCATAAAAAACAAATGAGAAAAGGATATAAATACAAACCAGAGGGAAAAGATTTAATTCTAGGTCAAATAATAAATCCTATTGAAAAGGCAGGTATTTATGTACCAGGAGGTAAGGCTTCCTATCCATCTACTGTATTAATGAATGCAATTCCAGCAAAAATAGCCGGAGTAAAAGAAATTATTATGATTACTCCTCCTCAAGAAAACGGAAAAATAAAAGATTCAATACTTGTAGCTGCTTCTATAGCAGGTGTAGATAGAATTTTTAAGGTTGGTGGGGCTCAAGGAATAGCAGCATTAGCTTATGGAACAGAATCTATTCCTAAAGTAAATAAAATCACAGGTCCTGGTAATATATTTGTAGCTGCTGCAAAAAGAAGGGTATCTGGTTTTGTAGGTATAGATATGATAGCTGGTCCAAGTGAAATTCTTATAATTGCTGATGAGATGGCTAATCCTGCTTATATAGCTGCTGATATGATTTCTCAGGCAGAGCATGATGAGATGGCAGCATCTATACTAATAACAGACTCAATTTCATTAATTAAAAAAGTTAAAAATGAACTTAAAAATCAAGTTAATATATTAGAACGTAGTGAAATAATTAAAAAGTCATTACAAAATAATGGAGCAATAATTTTAGCTGATAGTATAAAAGAATGTATTGATTTAGCAAATGAAATAGCACCTGAACACTTAGAGTTGCTTACAGTAAATTGTTTTTATATTTATAAAAATATAAAGAATGCAGGAGCAATATTTTTAGGAGAATATAGTCCAGAGCCAGTAGGTGATTATTTTGCTGGACCTAATCATACTTTACCAACAAGTTCAACATCTAAATTTTCATCAGCTTTAAGTGTAGATGATTTTATTAAAAAAACATCTCTAATTTATTACAGTAAAGATTCTTTACAGGAGTACAAAGAAGATATAATTAGATTTGCAGAAAATGAAGGATTAACAGCTCATGCAAACGCCATAAAAATAAGAACGTAAACGTAGGGGACGCAGCGTATCGCGACCCGAAAAGTAACCGAGGGGACGCATTGTATGCGTACCGCGACCCGAATTAACATCTCAACAGAAAGGGAAACAACCATGATAAAACTAAAACCAAGTGTACAAAAATTACAAGCATATTATGTAAATGACCTACCTTATAAAGTAAAGCTTGATGCAAATGAAGGAAATAATTATTTATTAGAAGATAAATTAATATTTGATGATTTCAAACCAAATTTTTATCCAGATAGCGATTCAAAAATTTTAAGGGAAAAAATGTCTATATATTATGGATGTAAAGCGGAAAATATACTTGTGGGTAATGGCTCAAGTGAATTAATCAATATGGTTATTAATGCTTACTGTGAAAAGAATGATAAGGTAATGAGTTTTGTACCATCATTTAGTATGTACCAAACATATTGTGATTTGTGTGGGGCTGATTATGTTGGAATTAAAGCTGAATATGATTTTACTCAAAATATAGACAAACTTATTAATACAGCTAACAAAATAAAACCTAAAATTGTTATACTTTGCAATCCAAATAATCCAACTGGATATGTTACTCCGAAAAAAGAAATAGTAAAGTTATTAAATAACGTTAAAAATTCAATAATTATTTTAGATGAAGCATATGCAGACTTTTCTGAAATTACTGTTATTGACTTAATAAAAAAATATGAAAATTTAATAGTTATGCGTACTCTTTCAAAAGCCTTTGGTTTAGCAGGATTACGAGTAGGTGCAATGATAGCTAATGAAAACTTGGTAGAATATATATGGAAAGTTAAAATTCCTTATAATATTAATGTATTGTCACAATATGCAGCTAATAAAGCACTAGATAATATAGACAAAGTTAATGAGCATATTCAAGAAGTTAAAAAACTAAGATATGAATTATGCAACAATCTTAAAAAGTTAGGATTTACTATTTTTCCTACAGGATCTAATTTTATATTCATTGAACAAACTGTGGATAACTTATATGAAAAACTAGTGGATTGTGGAGTATTAATTAGAAAATTTGTTTTTAATGAAAAAGTATTTTATAGAATAACAGTTGGAACAAAAGAAGAAAATGAAATTCTTTTAAAAGAAATATATAAAATTATGCAAGAAACAAATTAAATATCTCGAAAGGAATAACTTATGAGAAAAGCTAAAGTAAATCGTAAAACATTTGAAACAGATATTAGTATAGAATTGAATATAGATGGTACAGGTAAATCTGATATAGATACAGGAATAGGAATTTTGAATCATATGTTAACTTTATTTAGTTTTCATGGAGGATTTGATTTAAAAGTTAAATGCAAAGGCGATTTATATGTAGATTCACATCATACATCAGAAGATATAGGAATTACATTAGGGCAGGTATTTAAGGAGGCTTTAGGAGATAAAAAAGGAATTGAAAGATATGGCTCAATATTGTTGCCTATGGATGAAGCGTTAGCTAGAGTATTAATAGATTTTAGTGGTAGACCTTACCTTGTTTACAATGTAGATTTTAACAATAATAAACTTGGTGAAATTGCAACAGAAGATTTTAAGGAGTTTTTTAAAGGTTTTGTTAATAATTCATTATCTACATTACATATTGAAATATTATATGGTGAAAATGACCATCATAAAATAGAATCTATATTTAAAGGTTTTGGTAGAGCAATAAAATCATCTAGTAATATAACATCTGACAACTTGCAATCAACGAAGGGAGTTTTATAAATGCATGTAATAATTGATTATGGAATGGGTAATTTGGCTTCAGTAGAAAGAGCATTCCAAAAATTAAATTTAGATGTAAAAATAAGTAGTGATATAAAAGATATAAGAAAAGCTAAGTCATTAATACTTCCTGGAGTAGGGGCTTTTAGAGATGCTATTAACTTGTTGAATGATTCAGGATTAAGTGAAGTAATTAAGGAAGAAGTTTTAAAGGGTAAATATTTAATAGGAATATGTCTTGGAATGCAATTATTATATGAAAAAGGATATGAATATGGAGAATATAACGGATTAGGATTAATAAAAGGGAATATTGAATATTTAGATGTTCAGCAGAAGATACCTCATATGGGATGGAATAACTTGAAGTTCAAAAAAAATGACCCTATATTAAAATATATAAATGAAAATGAATATGTGTATTTTGTTCATTCTTATTATGCAGTGTCAAATAACACAGAATTACTTGCATATTCAGAATATGAAAAAAGGGTTCCTGCAATTGTACGAAACGAAAATGTTTATGGTATTCAGTTTCATCCAGAAAAAAGTGGAGAAACAGGTTTGAATATTTTAAAAGCATATAAAGAAATTATTAAATAGGAAGGGTTAGTTATGATATTATTTCCAGCAATAGATATAAAAGATAATAAATGTGTTAGATTGTCTCAAGGTAAATTTGAAACAGTAAATGTATATTCGAATGACCCTGTTGAGATGGCAAAAAAATGGGAGTCAATAGGTGCAGAGTATCTTCATATTGTAGACCTTGATGGTGCCAAAGATGAAGGTTTTCAAAATAGAAAGTCAATCGAAAAAATAGCAAATTCAATTAATATTCCTATGCAGACCGGTGGTGGTATCAGAAGTGAAGACAGAATTAAAAGTTTGATAAACTTAGGTATTAAGCGAGTTATAGTAGGTACGATGGCTGTTGAAAATCAAGATTTGTTGAAAGAACTTGTTATAAAATATAATGAAAAAATAGCTGTTTCTATAGATGCTTATAATGGAAAAGTAGCAACAAGAGGATGGCAAACAGTAGGCAATGTAGATTCAATAGAAATATGCAATTTTTTAGAAAATATAGGCATCAAGACATTGGTATATACAGATATATCAAAAGATGGTATGCTTTCTGGACCTAATTTCAAAGTATATGAAAAATTGATAAAACAAACAACCATAAATATTATAGCTTCAGGAGGAGTAACCACTATAAAAGATATTGAAAAATTAAGCAGTATGAATTTATATGGAGCTATAATTGGTAAAGCTTTATATGATAATAAATTAAATTTTAAAGAAGCATTAGATGCTTCCTATAAGGAGTAAGTATGATTACAACAAGAATTATACCATGCTTGGATGTTAGAAACGGACGGGTTGTAAAGGGAAAAAAATTTAAAGATATACAGGATGTTGATGACCCAGCTAGATTAGGTAAGTTTTATAGTGAATCTGGTGCTGATGAATTAGTTTTTTATGATATAACAGCATCTAATGAAGAAAGAAAAACATCTCTTGAGTTTGTAAAACGTGTTGCATATGAGATAAATATACCTTTTTCTGTTGGTGGAGGCGTATCAACTATAGATGATTTTAAATATATATTGAGAAGTGGTGCCGATAAAGTATCAGTTAATTCATCAGCAGTAAAGAATCCAAAATTAATAAAAGATGCTTCCGAACGATTTGGCAATCAATGTGTTGTATTGTCCATAGATGCTAAAAAAAACAACTCTAACTCATGGAGTGTATATATTAATGGTGGAAGAATAAAAACTGAATTAGATGCTATTCAATGGGCTATAGAAGGTGTAAATCTTGGAGCTGGAGAAATAGTTGTAAATAGCATCGATGAAGATGGGATGAAAAATGGATATGATTTAGATTTATTGAAAAGTATAACTGATGCTGTAAGCGTACCTGTAATAGCATCAGGAGGGGCGGGTAAAATAGAGCATTTTTTAGATGCAGTTGATTATGCAAATGTAGATGGTATTTTAGCAGCTTCAGTATTTCATTTTGGAGAAATTAATATTAAAGATTTAAAAAAATATTTAAAAGACAATGGTATCGAAATACGCATGTAGGGGACGCATTGCATGCGTCACGCGGTTTGCATACAATGCAAACCCTACATTGCGAACGTAGATTTTCATGTAGAGGGTATGTACATTGGAAATATAAAATAACACCTAATGTGAAATTCAACAATAGTCGTAGGGGACGCAGTAAAAAATAGGTAATAATAGAATGAATATAAGAAAAGAAGGTTGTTAAAATGGATATAGAAAAATTATTAGAAGAAATAAAATTTGACGAAAAAGGTCTTGTTGTAGCAGTTACTCAGGACTATGTTACAAATGAAGTTTTAATGGTTGCTTACATGAATAAAGAATCATTAGAAATTACCTTAAATGAAAAAAGAGTATGTTATTATTCTCGTAGCAGACAAAGTTTATGGAGAAAGGGAGAAACTTCAGGACATATACAAATATTAAAGGGATTATATTATGATTGTGACGCAGATGCAATATTAATAAAGGTAGAACAGATAGGTAATGCTTGTCATACAGGAGCATATTCATGTTTTTTTAATAAAGTTTTTGAAGAAGAGGTTATAGACCAAGCAGTATTAAATAAAGTTTATAGTCAAATAATAAATAGAAAAAATAATCCAAAAGAAGGATCTTATACAAATTATTTATTTAATAAAGGTTTAGATAAAATACTTAAAAAAGTTGGAGAGGAAACTAGTGAAGTTATAATAGGAGCAAAAAACGAAGGAAAAGATGAAGTTATTTATGAGCTATGTGACTTAATTTACCATTCATTAGTTTTAATGGTGGATAAAGGTGTAACTATTGACGATTTAAAGGAAGAATTAACAAAAAGGCATAAATAAGATAAAATTTATATTTCTTTATCGCCTTGACTAGGGATTTTATTAACTATATAATTAAGATAAATTTATAATTTTTACAATATTGAAATAATATTTAATAAAGGAGGATTAATTGAATAGAAAGCTTTTAGAAAAAATACGGGAATCGATATTATCAGTATTTCCAATTACAGCTATTGTTATAGTTTTACATTTTACAATAGCTCCAATGCCATCAAGTCTTTTTAACTTGTTTATTATTGGGGCTATTTTGTTAGTAGTTGGAATGGGTCTTTTTACTCTTGGAGCAGATTTGTCTATGATGCCTATGGGTGAAAAGGTTGGTGCACAGTTAACTAAATCACGTAATCTAATTTTATTGATTATTATTAGTTTTTTAATGGGGGTAATGGTAACTGTTGCAGAACCAGATCTTCAAGTTTTAGCAGGACAGGTACCTACAGTTCCAAATTTAATTATTATTAGTTCTGTAGCTATTGGTGTAGGAATATTTTTAGTATTAGCTTTATTACGTATTGTTTTTCAAATTAAGTTGTCTTATATACTATTGTCTTTTTATGCAATTGTATTTATAATAGCTGCATTTACACCAAGTGACTTTGTTTCTGTTGCATTTGATTCAGGTGGCGTAACGACTGGTCCAATTACCGTACCATTTATTATGGCATTAGGTATTGGTGTTGCTTCTGTTAGAGGTAGTAAAAGTTCTCATGATGACAGTTTTGGTCTTGTAGCATTATGCTCAGTTGGTCCAATATTAGCAGTATTAATTTTGGGTATGTTCTATAATACATCATCAGGAAGTTATTCAAATGTAGTAATTACTGAAGTTAATAATTTAAGTGAAATTTTTTATGTTTTTCAACATGCATTTCCAGAATATTTAAAAGAAGTTGCAATTGCCTTATCACCTGTGATAATATTATTTATTATTTTCCAAGTCGCATTTTTAAAGTTGCCTAAAAGTCAAATAATTAAAATTTTAGTAGGTATAATATATACATATATAGGTCTTGTAATTTTCTTAACTAGTGTTAATGTAGGGTTTATGCCAGCTGGTAATTATATAGGAAATTCAATTGGTTCACTGAATTATAACTGGATTTTAGTTCCTGTTGGAATGGTTATGGGATTTTTTATAGTAGCAGCTGAACCTGCTGTTCATGTTCTTACAAAGCAGGTAGAAGGAATAACTGGTGGATCTATTTCGAAACGAGCAATGTCTATTTCATTATCGATAGGAGTAGCAGCTTCCATTGGAATTGCAATGATAAGGGTGCTTAAAGGTGTAAGTTTATGGTATTTTGTTTTACCAGGTTATGCTTTAGCATTAATTTTAACATTTTTTGTTCCTCCTATATTTACAGGAGTTGCCTTTGACTCTGGTGGAGTTGCTTCAGGTCCTATGACTGCAACATTTATGTTACCTTACGCTATGGGTGCTTCTAAAGCAGTTGGTGGTAATATTTTAACAGACGCCTTCGGTTTAGTTGCAATGGTTGCTATGACACCACTTATTACAATCCAGATTTTAGGTCTTGTATATACTATTAGATTAAAAAGTAAAGAAGAAAATAATGATAATATGGATATAGATTCAGATAATGATATTATTGATTTCTAAGGAGGTACTGTGAATTGGATGAAAAATGTATACCTAAAAAGATAAAACTGCTAATTTCAATTGTTGATAGAGGTAAGGGACAAAAATTTACTGAAATGTATAAAAATAATAATGTTAAATACAATTTAATAGCTTTAGGGTCAGGAACAGCAGAATCAGAAATTTTAGATTATTTAGGATTAGGAGAGACTGAAAAAGATATAGTAATAAGCATTGTTCATGAAGATGATGTTAAAACAATAATGAATAATTTAAGAGAAAAGATGCATTTAAGTAAACCTGGTAATGGTATAGCCTTTACAATACCTATAACTAGTATAGACAGTGCAACCACATTAGATTATTTATGTAGTTTATTTAATAGTGAAAAGGAGTGAGAAAATGAAAGCTGATAAAGATTTTAATTTAATATTAACTATAGTTAATAGAGGTTTTGCTGATGTTGTAATGGATGCTGCTAAGAAAGCCGGAGCAAATGGCGGTACAGTATTGAATGCCCGGGGAGCAGGTATACATGAAGCAGAGAAATTTTTTGGAATTACTATACAACCAGAAAAAGATGTAGTTTTGATTTTGACAGAGAATGAATTAAAGAAGCCTATTATGCAAGCTATAAAAAAAGAAGCAGGTCTTAATAAGGAAGGTAGAGGCTTATCATTTTCTTTACCCGTAGATGAAATATGCGGAATAGTACATATGGGAATTGACATCGAAGACAAATAAAAGTAAGATTATATTGAGAGTAAAGTTAAACTCTTGGTATAGTCTTTTTTTATCTATTTAAAACTAAATTAAGTTTAAATAAAGATATTAATGATAATATTAGGTAAAATATGTAAATACAAAATAATAGTTAGATTAATTCATGTAACTAACACTCAAAAAACACAATTTCATCACATTAAAATAATATTATTAAAATATAAAAAATATATATAATACTATGAGGAGGAAAAGTTATGGATAATTATGAAAGAAATAATAATTTAAATGAAAATTGTGATTTTACAAATTTAGATAGCAAAGGTAATGACATTAACTTTATAATGCCAAATTTTAATGAACCAGAAAAAAAGAAAAAGAGTAGGAATAAGAAAAAGTCTTTCTTTAGTTTTATAGCTATAGCTATTGTATCAGCATTATTAGGAGGTTTAGCTGGAGGTTACATTGTTGCAACTCAATTTAATATTGCATACGAACAAAATAATGATAATATAACTGCTACAGCTCAGGATGTAAATATTAATTTGTCTGATGACGTATATTTTGCAGCAGCTGTTGCCGAGAAGTCACAAAAAACTGTGGTAGGAATTACTTCAGAAGTAGTTGAACAATATAACACATTTTTTGGACCTCAAACTCAGAGAGGACAAAGTATGGGTTCTGGTTTTATAGTTGATTCAGATGGATATATTGTAACAAATTCGCATGTTATTGGTGATGGTAATGTTGAAAATATTGCAGTATCATTAATAGATGGAACTACAGAAATCGGAGAAGTATTATGGTATGATACTACTCTCGACTTGGCAATCGTAAAAATCAATAGAACAGGACTCCCAACTGTTGAACTAGGCGATTCAGATGAACTTATGATAGGGGAGCCTGCTGTAGCAATAGGTAATCCAATGACACTTGACCTGGAACGTACAGTAACTCAAGGTATTATAAGTGGCTTAAACAGGTCTATTGCCTTTGATGATGGAACTGTTATAGAGCCTTTAATTCAAACAGATGCTTCTATAAATTCTGGTAATAGCGGTGGCCCACTATTTAATGCAGAAGGTAAAGTAATAGGAATTAATACAGCAAAAATAAACACTGCAGAAGGATTAGGATTTTCAATTCCAATAAATATTGCAAAACCAATAATAGAACAATTTATAAACGAAGGAACTTTTTCAACAGTTTATGTAGGTATTACAGGAGTTGATGTAGAAACATATGAAATGGCTTTAGGTATAGATGTAAGTGCAGATTACGGTGTAGTAATAATTGAAACAATAAAGAATTCTCCTGCAACGGAATCTGGTTTAAAGCCAGGAGACATTATAGTAGCAATAGATGGTGATAAATTAGATAATATGTCTAGTTTAAAAAGACAATTATATGAATATAAAAATGATGATAAGGTTGAATTAACTATAATCAGAAATGGCGAAGAACAAAAGGTAGAAATGACTTTAAAAGTAAAACCAACAGACTTTTAGTGAAGTATCTCATGTTTGTCCTATGAAGATTCTTCAGGTTACGCCTTAGAAAGACATTATAATAAACCAGGGATTTAATATTCCTGGTTTTTAGTTTATACAATTGCTTACTCGCTATCATCATATTCAAATTTGTAACCAACTTTACGTATTGTTACAATGTTTTTAGCATATTTACCTATTTTAGAACGTAAGCATTTTATGTGAGTATCTACAGTTCTGTCATCTCCAAAGTAATCCCAACCCCATACTGTTGATAATATTTGGTTTCTGGTTAAAACTATATTTTTATTTTGAAGTAAATAATAAAATAAATCAAATTCTTTAGGAGTTAATATTGCTTTTATTCCATTTACTAAAACTAAACGTTCACGGTATTTAATTGTAATTCCATTTAATTCGATATCCTGCATGTTGTTTTGAGAAGTTCTCTTTAAAAGATTTTTTATCCTCGTTACTAGTATTCTAGGACTAAATGGTTTAGAAATATATTCATCTGCTCCAGAATTAAATCCAGTTAGTTCATCAGATTCAGTATCTCTTGCTGTTAACATTAAAATAGGTACATCTGAGTTTTCTCTAATATAGCGACATACTTCATATCCATCAATTTTTGGCATCATTATATCCAATATGACAAGAGAAAAGTTGTTATTATCAAACAATTCAATTGCTTCTTCACCATTTGCTGCTTCTATAACTTTAAATCCATCATTAATTAAGTAAGTTGATACAAGTTTTCTAATATTATCTTCATCTTCAGCTAATAAAATTTTGATTTCCATTAATAATCCTCCAGTTCAAGATTAATTTCAGAATTTTCAAGTTCGAACCAAAATTCAACGCCATTATCAACATTTTGAACTCCATATTTTTCATTATGCATATCCATAATTGCTTTAACAATTGCTAAACCAAGTCCATAACTTCCTAAGTTTTTTCTTGATTTGTCAGCTTTATAAAAGCTAATAAATATATTTTCTAAATCTTCTTTTGAAATACTATTACCTGAGTTATAAATTTTAATAATGCAATGGTTATTTCTATTTATAGTAGAAACTCTTATAATTCCATTGTAAGAGGCATATTTAATAGCATTTTCATATAAATTTTGGAATACTTGTTCTATTCTATAATAGTCTGCATAAACGATGTCATTATTAGAAATATATTTTTCTATAATTATATTTTTTTCTTTAGTTAAAATAGAATTATTTATAATTGTATCATTTATTATTTCATTAATGCTAAAATTAGATTTTTCTAATTTAATTATTCCACTTTCTAGTTGAGATAATTTTAATAACTCTTGAACAAACTTAGACATTTTGTTTCCTTCATCAATTATAATTTTCAAATAATCTTTTTTGGTTTTCTCATCTATATTTTTCATATCTAGTAAGGCTTCTGAATAACTCATGATTAACGTCAAAGGTGTTTTAAAGTCATGTGAAACATTTACAAAAAGTTGTTTTGTCATTTTATCAGCTTTCTCTTGTTTAATTAAATCATCTTTTAGTTTTTTATTAGCAATCATTAATTGTGATATAAAATCTTGAAGTTTTTCGGACATGTTATTTATGCTGGTTGATAGTAAACCAATTTCATCATTTGATAATATATCACATCTGTTAGAAAAATCTAAACTAGAAATTTTATCTGCTATAATTTGTATTTTTCGTATAGGCTTAGTTGCACGATCTGCAACAAAATATATTATTATGGCACCAATTAATAAAGTAAAAATAGAAATAATCATTGAATATTTAATTGCTGAATAAGAAATATCTTCTATAAATTTTTTAGGTGTTTGAATTAAAATATACTTATCAGCAGTAATATTAGATATAACCGTTATGTTGTTACCAGAGACGTTATCTTCATCATTTATAATATAATAATTATTTTTAGTTAGTTCATCAAAAGCATTTTCCAAAAATAATCTTCTTAATAAATAAAGCACTTTATTGTCAAATGGATTTAAGGTAAAGTATCTTTGTCTTGAGTAGTATTCAATATTACCAGCACCTGTAGTTGTATTCATAGAAAATATGCAAATTGTCATATTTTGCACTTCATAATTAATTATCTCTTCAATAGTTTTATTTAAGTCACCATTTAAATAATTTGATGAAATATTGTCTACTCCACTTTTAATGTTATTAATTTTATCATAAGTATATAATTTATCAAACATAGTAGTTCCAAGTATAAGGGATAATACAATATTAAATATTAGCACACAAAGAATTACTAAAAAAAGTTTATTTTTCAAGCTATATTTAAATTTCATAATCCCTCCATTTTATCGAGTTAAGTTTTTTTATTGTTATTAATAATATAACATAATTGTGATAAATAGGTGAAGAAAAAATTATACAAAAAAAAGGGCTTTTTTTGCCCTTTTATATTTTTTAATCTTCTAAACCAAATCTTTTTAAATTAGGTGATACTATTAGATTAGCTTCTGTAGCAGCTTTTACATCTTCTACAGTAGCTTCTGGTCCTAATTCTTCAAGAACTAATCCTTCTGGAGTAACTTTTATTAGAGCCATTTCAGTAACTATAATGTTAACTTGCTCTTTAGCAGTTAAAGGAAGTCTACATTCTTTTAATATTTTTGGTTTTCCTTTTTGAGTATGTACCATAGCAATAATAACAGTGTTTGCTCCAACAACAAGGTCCATAGCTCCGCCCATTCCTGGAACCATTTTTCCTGGTATTTTCCAGTTTGCTAAGCTTCCTTTTTCATCTACTTCCATAGCGCCAAGAACTGTTGCGTCAACATGTCCTCCACGAATAATTCCAAAAGAAGTAGCACTGTCAAAGAACATTCCTCCAGGTACAATTGATGAAGGCATACCACCAGCATTTACTAAATCCCAATCTTCCTTTCCTTCTGCAGGAGCAGGTCCTAAACCTAAGAATCCATTTTCTGATTGGAAAGTAATATCTATTCCTTCTGGAATGAAGTTTGCTACCATAGTAGGTAATCCAATGCCTAAATTAACTACATCACCGTCATTTAATAATTGAGCTACTCTTTTTGCGATTACTTTTTTTGCATCCATTATTTGTCACCTCCAACAATATAGTCAACAAAGATTCCTGAACACATAACTAGTTCTGGATCTATTTCACCAACTTCAACTATTTTATCAGCTTCAACTATAACAACTTCTGCTGCTGCAGCCATTAATGGATTGAAATTTTTTGTTGTTTTATCGAAAACCATATTACCTTTTTTATCTACAACAGAAGCTTTTAATAATGCAACATCTGCTTTTAATGGAAGTTCAAAGATATATTCTTTTCCATCTATTACTTTTTTCTCTTTTCCATTTTCCGCCTCTGTTCCTATTCCTGTAGGAGTATAGAATCCTCCAAGTCCATTTCCACCACATCTAACTTTTTCTGCAAGAGTTCCTTGTGGAGTTAAAATAACTTCAGTTTCGCCAGAATTCATTTGGTTAGCAGTTTCTGGATTTGTACCTACATGTGATGCAATCATTGTTTTAAATTGCTTGTTAACTACCATTTTACCAACGCCTCTGTCAGGAAAGCCTGTATCATTACAAATAAGAGTTAAGTTTTTAACATTTTTCTTTACAAGTGCATCAATTAAGGATTCAGGTGAACCATTTGCTAAAAAGCCACCAACCATAATTGTCATGTCATCTTGTACTTTTTCAACAGCATTTTCAATAGAAATAATTTTGTTAATCAAGTCATTCATCCTTTCTTAATATAATAATTGATAAATTTATTAAATTATAGACGAAATTATAGAGAAAGGCAACCTTTCTCTATATTTATCTTTAATTTTACTATCTTTGTACTAGTATAGAAGTTCCCATTCCACCACCGATACATAATGTTGCAAGACCTTTTTTAGAATCTCTTTTTTCCATTTCATGTAATAGTGTAACAAGAATTCTTGCTCCGGATGCTCCAATTGGGTGTCCTAATGCTATTGCTCCACCATTTACATTAGTAATATCTTCATTTAAACCTAGTTCTTTAGAAACAGAAATAGCTTGAGAAGCAAAAGCTTCATTAGCTTCAATTAAATCTAAATCAGCAACTGTCCAATTAGCTTTTTTCAAAGCTTTTTTAGTAGCAGGAATAGGTCCTGTACCCATTATACTAGGATCAACACCAGCTGAACCGTAGTTAACTACTTCTGCTATATAATCAATACCAAGTTCTTCTGCTTTTTCTTTACTCATTATAATTAATGCTGCTGCTCCATCATTTATACCAGAAGCATTACCTGCTGTTACAGTTCCATCTTTTTTGAATGCAGGTCTTAATTTCGCCATTTTTTCAACTGTAGATCCATGTCTTGGGAATTCGTCAGTATCTATTATAACTGGGTCACCTTTTCTTTGTGGAATAGGAACTGGTACTATTTCATCAGCAAATCTACCTGATTTTTGTGCTGCTTCAGCTCTATTTTGACTTTGAACTGCTATTCTATCTTGTTCTTCTCTAGATATACCATATTGTTCAGCTACATTTTCTGCTGTAATTCCCATATGATATCCATTAAAGATATCCCACAATCCATCATTAATCATATAGTCAACTATTTTTCCATCGCCCATTCTATGTCCCCATCTTGCTTTAGGAAGTAAGTATGGTGCATTTGACATACTTTCTGTACCACCACAAAGGATAACATCACATTGACCACTTTCAACAAATTGTGCTGCCATACTAACAGCTCTTAATCCAGAACCACATACCATATTAATTGTAAGTGCAGGAGTTTCAATAGGTATACCTGCTCCTAATGTAACTTGTCTAGCTACATTTTGTCCTAATCCAGCTCCTAAAACATTTCCTAAATATACTTCTTCTACCATTGAAGGTTCTATTTTAGCTCTCTTTATTGCTTCCTTAGCTGCTATAACTCCTAAGTCTACGGCTGATAAAGGTGCCAAAGCTCCTCCAAAAGATCCAATTGGTGTTCTTACTGCAGATGCTATTACTGCTGTTTTCATAATCTATTTCCTCCTATATTTTTACTTATATATAAGTATTATAAGCATAAATCATGCCAATATTACAAGGATGCGCTTGAAACATTGATTTTTTAATATAAATTTTTTTTATATGTATAAATATAATAATATATTATTATAAAACTTATAAAATAATATGCAGGATTACATATATTTAGTATAAGTAATTGCAAATTTGCATATGCTATGATATTATAAATTAATAAATTATAATTTAATTAATTTATATAGTCAATTCATGATAACATATTGTTTAAAAATTATCAATATATATTGATAATTTTTAATGTTTAGACAACCTTAATTGTAGAGGGGGATAAAATATGAAGCTTCAACATATATATACTGGATTTGTTATAACAGACAATAAATTTAATGTATTATTTAGTAATGAATATTTTAAGAAACATATATGCAAAAATAAAAAATATTTGAATAAGAAAATTACTATTTATTTTAATAATATTGATGTTGACAAAGATAATTATCTTTATCCTGTAAAGTATATTGATAATACAGAATATTATGTAATACATGAAGAACTTAAGCTTTACAAATATGAATTATATGCTTTTTTCTTTTATGATTTTTCTCTTGATAAAGAACTAGAAAAACAAATTAAAAGATTAAACAGACAGAGATATTTATATAATGAAATGTTTAATAAATTAAATGATGGAATTTATATTACTAATGAAGAAGGTACAACAATTTATGTTAATGACGCTTTTTTAAATTTATCTGGATTAACTAGAGAACAAATTATTGGGAAAACAGTTTATAATCTAAGAAATTTAAATGTTTTGCCAAATTCGTGTTGTGCAAAGGTCATAGAAACAAAGGGTCCAGTATCCACAATTAATAATTACTATAAAGGCCAAAGATGTTTAGTTTCAGGGTCGCCTATTTTTGATGAAAATGGTAAATTATCTAAAACAATTGCAGTAATTCGAGATGTATCAGAATTAGATGTTCTTATGAAAAGTATTACTAAAGAAAAGAATTTTTATATAAAAAATAATGAATATGATTTAAAGACAAAAGAGATAAATAAGGAGCCATTACTAATATTAAATAATGATAAGATGAAAAATATTTATAGTAGGGCTAAAAAAATTGCATCAGTAGATAGCACTATATTAATATTAGGAGAAACAGGTGTTGGCAAAGACTTTATAGCAACTTATATTTATAATATTAGTAATTGTAAAGATGGTAAATTTATTAAAATAAATTGTAGCGCAGTTCCAGAACATCTTTTAGAGTCGGAATTTTTCGGATATGAGGAAGGGGCATTTACAGGAGCTCAAAAAGGTGGTAAAAAAGGCCTTTTCGAAGAAGCAAATGGTGGAATATTGTATTTAGATGAAATAGGTGATATGCCATATACTTTGCAGGTGAAACTTTTAAGTGCCATAAACGACAGGATATTTTATCGTATAGGTGGTACTAAAACAGTAGAATTTAACGCACGAATTATAGCTGCAACTAATGCAGACTTAAAACAATTGGTGGAAGATAAGAAATTCAGGGCTGACTTATATTATAGGTTAAATGTAGTTCGATTTGTAATTCCGCCTCTTAGACTTAGGAAGGAAGACATCATTCCTTTGGCTCATGAATTTTTAGAATATTATAATAATAAATATGGTAAAAACTGTTTTTTTACAACTAGTTGTTTGGAAAGTTTTTTACTATATGAATGGCCAGGAAATATTAGGGAGCTTAAAAATATTATTGAAAGGTTAGTCCTTATGTCAGATGATGCTTTTATAGATGCAAACATGTATAGAGAGCATCTAATGATGAATGAATCAGAAATAGGTATGGAAGATTCTAATATGTTAATGTTTGATAATAAAACATTAAAGGAAAAGATGAATGAATATGAAAGGGAAATAATAGAAAATTCATTAGCTATCTCAAAAAACATGAAAGAAGCTGCTAGTAAATTAGGAATTGATATTTCTACATTAGTTCGAAAAAAACAAAAATACAATTTATAAATTTAGTTATGTATGTAATTATGC
This sequence comes from Sedimentibacter sp. MB31-C6, assembly GCF_035934735.1. Lineage (NCBI taxonomy): Bacteria > Bacillati > Bacillota > Tissierellia > Sedimentibacter > Sedimentibacter sp. MB31-C6. The sequence goes on along the minus strand of NZ_CP142396.1, from coordinate 1,353,373 downwards.
AAATAAACTTCGCGATAGGTATGCCTATCGCTTTTTTATTATATAGGAAAGTTCTCCTTTCCTATATAATAAAAAACGAGGATTGCAAAGGACGGAACGTCCTTGCCGTTAAGGGGGGTGCTCAGTAAATAATAAACATATTTTTTAAAAGTAAGTATAAAATACCTCAATTATGTAAATATTACTAATAATGTAACAATATTGTATATAGTTGGAGGCGCATGTGTTTTTAATAAATGATTTAAAAAGAGTTATTAATAATAATATAGTAATTATCTTTTTAATTATTAGTTATATTTTAATATTTAGAACGAGTAAGGAGTTAAAAAGAAATAATTTACACAGGGACTGTAAAATTGTTAAATTTACAGGAATAGTTTATGGATTGCTCGCAATTGCAGCAGCAATAGTAATAAATAGGTAGGTGGTATTATGAATAGTATAAATACAAAAATAGAAAAAGATATAAATAAAAATATTAAAGTATTAAAGGACATATTTAAGAATGCAGATGATATAGTATTTAGAAATTTTGATGGTGGACAAAATCAAAAAATCAAAATGACATTATTATATGTTGATGGTATGACTACAAAGGAAGCAATAAGTGAATATGCAATAGAAAAACTCCTTAATAATTTAGATTTAGCTAAATTAGAACAAAATCCAGAAAAAGAACTGCAAGGAGCTATAGTAAGAACTAGTATTGCTATATCTGAAGTTAAACCATTGCTTACTATAGAAGAATGTGTTGATAAATTACTTTCAGGTGAAACAGTATTGTTTATAGATACTTGCTCAAAGGCTGTTATGTTAGCTTCAAGAGGTTGGCCAATGAGGAGTGTACAAGAACCATCTGCTGAAACGCTTATAAGGGGAGCGAGAGATGGTTTCAATGAAACTATGAAGGTTAACATAACACTCATTCGAAGACGAATAAGGGATCCAAAACTTAAGGTAAAATATACTCAAGTTGGAAAACGGTCAAAAACTGATATAGCGATTTTATATATTGATGATATAGTAAACAAAAAGGTATTAGATGCAGTTGAAAAAAGAATTAATAATATAGAAATAGAAGCAATACTGGAAAGCTCTTATATTGAGGAAATGATAGAGGATGATATATATTCACCATTTCCACAGATAGAAAATACAGAAAGACCTGATGCAGCAGCTTCGGCGTTATTAGAGGGAAGAGTTGTAATTGCTGTAGATAATACTCCTTCTGTTTTAATGGCACCTGCCATATTTGTTTCTTTTATGCAATCTTCAGAAGATTATTATGAAAGATGGCTTCCGGCTTGTATGATTCGTTTAATTAGATATTTGGCATTGCCAATAACATTGCTATTACCAGCATTATATGTAGCAGTTGCTGAATTTCATCCAAACATGTTACCAACAGAATTGGCACTTTATGTTGCTGCCTCAAGGGCTAATGTGCCATTCCCTCCTTATTTTGAAGCATTTATAATGGAGCTAGTTATTGAGCTAGTAAGGGAAGCTTCATTACGTATTACAAGCCCAGTAGGTTCAACAATTGGTCTTGTTGGAGGCTTGGTAATTGGGCAGTCATCTGTTGAAGCAGGTCTTATAACTCCTTTAGCAGTAATTATAGTTGCATTAACAGCGATAGCTTCCTTTGCTATACCAAGCTATAACTTTGGAACGTCATTAAGAATGATGAGATTTGCATTTATAGTTTTAGCAGCTACATTTGGGATTTTTGGCATGTCAATAGGTTTATGTGTATTAATAATACATTTATGTACACTGAAAAGTTTTGGGGTTCCTTATATGACTCCTTTTTCAAGCTTTATTGAAAATAAAAGAGATTTAAAGGATACAATAATTAGACATAGAATGAAAAATTTAGTAAATAAACCTCATTATATGAGAAGTAAGAAAGAGAAAGGGGCATAGTTATAAATGTTCAATCAAGATATTACTCCATATCAGAATACTTCTATTTTAGTACTTGTTTCGTTTATTTTTCAAACTATGATGATGCCTATAATACTTTCAGAGGTTAACGGTCCTGTTGGGTGGATTTCAATAATTATCGGAGCAGTAATTTTATATTTGATGATGAGACCTATAAATCAAGTGTTAAATAAATATAAAGAAGATACTATTATAGGTATTTCAAATAAATTGTTACCTAAATATATATCGAGAATTATTGGGTTATATTATATATTACTATTTTTAATTGCAAATAGCATATTGATGAAGGATTTCGCTGAACAAATAAAGCTATTAATGTTATTTAATACTCCGTTAAGTGCAATAATTATGGTAATATTATTAACTGCTTCCTATGCTGCTAAAAAGGGAATACAATCAATTGCACAAATTGCTCATATAACTATTTTAATAGCATTAATACCATATTTGTTATTAATAATTTTTTCAACTTACTATGCAGATTATACAAATGTTTTTCCTGTTTTTCCAGTAGATGTTGAAGGTGTTGTAAGGGCAATCCCAAATACATTATTTGGGTTTTTAGGTTTTTCTATTCTATTATTTTCTAATAACAGAGTATCAGACAAAGAAAAAAACTTAATGCTTAATAAAAGATTTATAGTTATTAGTATGGTTTTATATATAGCGTGTTATATCTTAATAGTAATTAAATTTGGTATGGAAGAAGCAGTAAAATTAGTTTGGCCATTTTTATCAATTATGAAATATGTTAATATACCAGGTTTCTTCTTTGAAAATACCGAAATAGTAGGTTTGTCATTTCAAATTATAATAACTTTTACTTGTATTTGTGTTCTTGCATATTTTACAAATAAAGCAATGCAAGAAACATTTAAAACTAAAGAAAATGGATATTATATGTATATTCAAATACCTATACTATATATTGTAGCTGCCGTATTACCTGGAATGTATATGCTATATCCATATATTAAGATACCGGCATATATATTAAGTGGTTTAAACATATTATTGCCATTGCTAATAGTATATATGGACAGGAAAAGGCAAATAAAGGCTAAAAATTAAATTGTTACGAAGAATTTAAGGGGTACATAATGAAAAAAATTATAATTTTAATAATAATTACATTAACCACTGTTTTACTTTTAACGGGTTGTTGGGATAGTATAGAAATAAATGATAGAGAGTATTTAATAGCTATTGGAATAGATAAAATAGGAGATACATTAAGATTCACAGCAGAAATACCAAAAATTAATGAAGGTGATGAACAAGAAAGATTAGTATTTAGTGAAGAAAGTGAAAATTTCTCTAATTTTTACAGAAGTAGTTTTTTACGTTCTGATAAGGTAATATCAGATAGATTAATGCAAATAATTGTAATTGGAGAGGAAGCTGCTAAGGACCCTGATACAGTAAAAAAAATATTTGATGAAATTCAGCGTTCTCCTGAAATGAACCGTAGAGTAAAAGTTGCTATAGCTAAGGGTGAAGCAGAAAAAATAATAAATACAGAAATACCTAATAATCCTGTTGTAGGAAGGTTTATGAGTGATATGTTAGTTAAACTTAAAAGGCAGGGTTATCAAGATATATTTACCTTTGATGAGGCTATATTACATTTAGGGCAAGTAGGAAATGTAATGGTTCCTGTTGTAGAACAAAATGAAGATAGTTTAAAAATAAATAGCGCCGCAATTGTTAAAGATTATAAATTAGTTGGTTTTTTAAACAATGAAGAGCTAGAAATAATTATGTTATTATTAGATCCATTATCGTCAAACTTGCAAAATATAAATATAGAAGTTGATAATAAGCCTGTTTCTTTAGGTGCAGTTAATGTGAGTATGACCGATAATATTAAATTAGAAAATGAAAAATTAACAGCAGATTATTATATAACATTATATTGTTATATAGAATCATATATTTTAGGTGATACGAATTTAGGTAATCAAAATTATCTAGCTAAAATTAGACAAGAAGGTATAAAAAATGTATCTGACAATACAACTAAAACTATTGATAAATTACAAGATATATATAAAACAGATTTATTGAGATTAAAAGATAAATTATATAAACATCACCGAAGTGAGTATGAAAAAATATCAGATAAATACGATGATATCTTTGCTGAAGCAAATATTAATGTTCATTATAATATGCAAATAAAAAGTATAGGTTTAGTAAAATAATAAATTAGGGGGACATTCCCGAAATTAGGAGGAAGTATGCAATATTTTAATTACAAAAAGAAAGTGATTTTATCAATATTATTTGTAATATTAGCTATTACTACCGCATATATAGTAGAAGTTTATTCTAGTATGTGCGAAATAAACGACAAAGTTATTAGACTTCATGTAGTTGCAAATTCTAATACTTTTGAAGATCAGCAACTTAAATATAAAATTAGAAATAATATTATAAATTCTTTTAACAAGGAATTTCAAGTGATTTCTACAAAATATGAAAGCGAAAAAATAATTATAGAAAAAATAAGCGATATTAGAAAGAAATCAGAAGAAACAATTAAATTAGAGGGATATAATTATCCAATAAACGTATATTATGGTAATTATAAGTTTCCTCGAAAACAATATGAAGAAATAGTATTACCAGAAGGAAATTATGATGCTGTAAGGATTGAGATTGGAAAAGCTGAAGGTAATAATTGGTGGTGTGTTATGTTTCCTCCTTTATGTTTTGTCGATTTTGGAAGCATTAAAGAAGGTGAGCCAGTATTTGATGTAGATACTGAAAAAAAATTAAATGAAATTCTTACTGAAGAAGAAATTGAGTTAATTAAAACAAAAAGGGGCGTTGAGGATATAAAACTTAAATCTAAAATATTTGAATTTATCGAAAAAGGAAGAGTAGAAAATAGTGGAGTAAATTACAGTAAAGAAATAAACATATTTGCAGAATCACTTTCAGATAAATAAATAGCAAATTATTTTAATACCTTTAGATAAATTAGTTCACTTGACAAAAATATAGTAAGTAATTACAATATAAAAAACTATAAAAGATAGAGGTGTATTGATATGATAAAAAAGGCAAAGGAATTAAGAATAAAAGAAGAACACAACCTAAAAGGTGGAAGAGATACAGTAAAAGTTATTAATTTTTTAGAAGAAAAGGATAGTAATGGAGTTGGAAGGCTTTTTGGAGTAAGTACAATTCCTGTTGGAGGTTCCATAGGTTATCACGAGCATAAGGGTGATAATGAGACTTATTATATTTTAAAGGGAACTGCTAAAGTTTGTGATAACGGGAAAGATGAAATTTTAGGACCTGGCGACTGTATGGTATGTTTTGATGGTAATTTTCACGGAATAGAAAATATTGGTGATTGCGATTTGGAATTTGTATCTTTAATTTTATATACAGAACAGCATAAATAACAGATTTAAGTCCGGACTTTTTTCAATTAGGTTCGGACTTAGATTTTTTATTTAAAAGGTATATCTAATTTTTTTATTTTATATTGTAAAGTTTGACGTGGAACATTTATTATTTTTGCAGCTTTTGATATATTATAATCTGTCTGTTCTAAGGCTGATGTAATTATTTCCTTCTCTACTTTTTCTACAGCAGTATTTAGTGGTTGAATAACATTTGTATCTAAAGTAAAATTTTTAGTAGGGTGAAAATTTTTAAACTGAAATGGCAAATGTTCTTCTCTAATTATGTCACCATCATAAAGACTAATTGCACTTTCAATTGCATGTTCGAGTTCCCTTACATTACCAGGCCAACTATAATCCATAAAAATATCTAAAACCTCTTTAGATACGCCGTTAAAGAATTTTTTACATTTATCATTATACTTTTTTATAAAATAATCTATTAAAATTGAAATATCTTCTTTTCGTTTTGATAAATCTGGGATTATTAAAGTAATTACATTTAGTCTATAAAATAAATCTTGCCTTAGTTGTTTACTTTCTATAACTTCATTTAAATCTATATTAATAGCTGATATAATTCTTACATCAACATCAATAGTATTACTTGACCCAACCCTTCTTATACGTCCATCTTGTAAAACTCTTAATAACTTAGCTTGAAGTTCTAGAGGCATAGAGTTAATTTCATCTAAAAACAATGTCCCATTATTTGCAAGTTCAAATAATCCAGGTCTATTTTCAGCACCAGTAAAACTCCCTTTAACTGAACCAAACAAAATGCTTTCCAATAAGTTAGAAGGTAAAGCTGCACAGTTTTGAGCAATAAAGGGTTTATTTTTTCTATTGCTAGAATTATGTATAGATTGTACAAATAGCTCCTTACCTGTACCTGTATTTCCACAGACCATGACAGGAGAATCTGACATGGCAGCCTTCAATCCTAGAGTCTTAAGCTTAAGCATTTCCTTACTTTGACCAATTATATCAATAAAAGTATAATGTGCTTTAGGCTTTTTTATTTTTTCTACACTTGTATTATTAGTTTCATATAGTTCCCTCTGAAGGTTAATAATTTTTTCAGATAAAACCCTTACTTCAGTAATATTACGAGATACTTCCATTGCACCAACTATTTTATTGTTATATATAATAGGAAGTGTTGAATTAATTGTAGAAATTTTATCACCTTTATAGTTGATAAAATTTTGTTCAATATTAAAAATTGGATTACCTGTATTTAATACTTTTATCAATGTACTTGTATCAAAAGTAAGTGATGGGTAAACTTCTAATATATGCCTGCCAATTGCTTTGTCTACATCTATTTCATCTAAACGTTTAGCTGCAGCATTGTAATATACAATTTTTCCGCTTCTGTCAACAATATGTATTCCGTCATTAATTAGATCAATCGCCTGAATTAAACAATCAAAATATTTTCTTTCCATACTGCTCCTTTCATATGCCGAAAATTATGCATAGAATGCCGAAAATTAGGCTACAATGTTCGTATTTATATATTTTTCATAAAAGTATGTTTATAAAATATCAATCTTTAATTTATTATAATTTTTACTTGATTTACCAAAAACCATTTTATACTCTACATAAACACTACCTTTTCCTTTGTTATTCAGATTATATTCATAACATAGTGTGCTAAAATTTAAGTCAAAAGTTCCATAGGGCGTAGAATAAATGTTTTGAAAGTTCTTCCCTTTTTCAAATTCCATTTTAGAAGAAAAAGTTCCGATTTTTGTCATAAGCATTTTATCTTTATATATTTTTAGTCTAGTTTTACTTTCTTTAGTTTCAGTAATATCACTTTCATCATAATCTATTATAAAGCATTCATCTGTTTTATCAATCTTAGCTTCTGTAACAAGCTCTATAGTATCTTCATTACCAGCATCATCAATTGTTTGAATCGTAACTATTTTAATTTTAACATTTTCCAAGTTGTTTCACATCCTTATTGTTGTGTTTTATCTAAAAGAGTTTACTAAAGATTATCTATAGCTATTTCATATAAATTATCTATTTCTTTTTTTAAAAAATTACCTCCAATTCTCCTAAACCGTTCAGGTGCATCGCTTGTATAATACTCATAGTTAGGTATTTCATAGTTTTCATTGAGTATATTTTCATCTGTTAGGAGTTTTCTTAAATCTCGAGCAGTTTCAAAGGCTGGATTTACAAGTTTAACATTTGGTCCCACAACTTTTTTAATTGTGTATCTCAATATTGGATAATGAGTACATCCTAATACTAATGAATCTACATCATGTTCAATTAATTCCGTAAGATATTTTTCAGCTGTTAATTCTGCTACAGTTGAATATTCCCAACCTTCCTCAATTATTGGAACAAAAAGTGGACAAGGTATACCGATAACTTCAGAATCATGTTTATACTCCATGATTTTTGATTGGTAAGCATTACTGTTAATAGTAGCTATAGTACCAATTACGCCAATACGACCATTTTTTGTTGCAGAAGCAGCACTTCTAGAACCAGGCTCGATTACTCCAATAACGGGTAAATCAAAATTGTTTTGAAGGTGTTCAAGAGCAATTGAACTAGCAGTGTTACATGCAATAACTATTGTTTTTACGTCCTTGCTTTTCAAGAAAGAAGCACATTGAAATGCATATTTCTTTATTGTTTGAACTGATTTTGATCCATATGGTATTCTAGCTGTATCACCAAAATATATAAGATTTTCATAGGGAAGTTGCTCTATAATTTCTCTCATTACAGTAAGTCCGCCAACGCCAGAATCAAAAATTCCAATAGGTCTATTATCCATTTTATTATCCTTTTCTATTAAAATATAATACTATTATTTCATATATTATATGAAAAATCAATAAATAAGTTGAATGATAAATATAATTAAATGTAATACTATTTATAACTGATGAATTAGCATAAAAACTAATACATGATTAATTTTCGGCACTTAAAAAAAACATATAAAAGAAATACATATTTTTATGTTGAAAATTAGCTAAATATTTTTTTTGCCAACTAATTAAAAAGTTGGCACAATACTTGCAACTTAGTTTTATGAATAAACCCATATTCAACCCAACCAAAAATTAATTAAAAAGAAAGTAAATTTTAGGAGGTACTATGATTAAAAAAGGAAACCCATATGGAACTCATCGTGTTATTGAACCAAAAGGTGTTTTACCACAACCAGCAACAAAAATTGACAACTCTATGGAAATATATGACAACGAAATACGAATTAATGTACAAACATTAAATGTTGATTCAGCTAGTTTTACACAGATTAAAGATCAAGCTGGTGGAGATGAAGGAAAAATTAAAGTTATAATGAAGGGAATAGTTGCTGATAGAGGTAAACATCAAAACCCTGTAACTGGATCAGGTGGAATGCTTATAGGAACTGTTGAAGAAATAGGACCTGCATTAGAAGGTAAAACTGATTTAAAAGTTGGAGATAAAATAGCAACATTAGTTTCATTATCTTTAACTCCATTAGTTATTGAAGAAATTACTGCAGTAAGAAAAGATATAGACCAAGTTGATATTAAAGGTAAAGCTATATTATTTGAAAGTGGTATTTATGCAAAATTACCAGATGATATACCAGAAAACCTTGCATTATCTGTTCTAGATGTAGCAGGAGCTCCAGCTCAAACAGTTAAACTTGTTAAAGAAGGAGACACTGTTTTAGTATTAGGCGGTGCAGGAAAATCAGGTATATTGTGTCTATATGAAGCAAAGAAATTAGCTGGTCCTAATGGAAAAGTTATATGCTGGGCTCATAGAGAAGTATCACTTGAAAAAGTAAAAAAATTAGGTATAGCTGATGTATGTATATCAGGAGATGCAACAAATGCTATGGAAGTTTATGATAAAGTAATGGAAGCTACAGATGGTAAACTATGTGATTTAGTTATTAGCTGTGTATCTAGACCTAATTGTGAAATGTCATCTATACTTGCAACTAAGGATGAAGGAACAGTATACTTCTTCAGCATGGCAACAAGCTTTACTAAAGCAGCATTAGGTGCTGAAGGTGTTGGAAAAGACATAAATATGATTATAGGTAATGGATATACTAAAGGACATGCAGATACATCTCTTCAAATAATGAGAGAAAGTAAGGAAATGAGAGATTTATACACTAAATTGTACGCTTAATTTAAGATAAAATACTAATTAAGATTATTTGAACTTAATTAGTATTTTGCCTATTTATAAATAAAATTATGGAGGTATTAAAATGACTTACTACAATGAGATTGAATTATGGAAAGATGTAAAACCTGAGCAATGGAATGACTGGAAATGGCAAGTTGAAAACAGATTAGACTCCGTAGAAAAATTAAAAAAGGTAATTAATTTTACTAAAAAAGAAGAAGAAGATATTGCAAAAGTATTGGAAAAATTCAGAATGGGTATCACACCATATTATGCAGCTCACATGGATAAAGATGATCCAAGAGATCCAATTAGAATGCAAGCAGTTCCAACATTCGTCGAAACTCATGTAAGTTCAGCTGATATGTTAGACCCATTGCATGAAGACACAGATTCACCGGCACCTGGTTTAACTCATAGATATCCAGACAGAGTATTATTTTTAATAACTGATCAATGTTCTATGTACTGTAGACACTGTACTAGAAGAAGATTTGCTGGACAATGTGACGACGAAGTTTCAATGGAAAATATAGATAAATGTATAGAATATATAAGAAATACTCCAGTAGTAAGAGATGTTTTATTATCAGGAGGAGATTGTTTATTAGTTTCTGATGAAAAGTTAGAATATATATTTAAGAAATTAAGAGAAATACCACATGTTGAAATAATTCGTCTTGGATCAAGAACACCTGTTGTTTTGCCACAAAGAATCACTGATGATTTAGTAAATATGCTTAAAAAATATCATCCAGTTTGGTTAAATACTCATTTTAATCATCCAAATGAGTTTACAGAAGAATCAATGGAAGCTTTAAGAAAACTTGCTGATGCAGGTATACCTTTAGGAAATCAATCAGTATTGTTAAGAGGAGTAAATGATTGCCCTCATATTATGAGAGATTTAGTTCATAAATTAGTTATGAACAGAGTAAGACCATACTATATTTATCAATGTGACCTTTCTTTAGGTATTGAGCATTTTAGAACACCTGTTGCAAAAGGTATTGAAATAATTGAAAGTTTAAGAGGTCATACATCAGGATATGCAGTACCAACATTTGTTGTCGATGCTCCTGGTGGTGGCGGTAAAATACCTGTAATGCCAAACTATGTATTATCACAATCAGCTGATAAAGTTATTTTAAGAAACTATGAAGGCGTTATAACAACATATACTGAGCCACATTTACCAGAATTAGAATGTACATGTGATGTATGTCAAGGTAAAAAAGAGGATCCTTTAACAGGAGTTGCTGGATTACTTCAAGGTGATGAATTAGCTCTTGAACCAACAAAATTAGCAAGAAGAGACAGAACTAAACATTAATAAAAAACAATGGAGATCCTTCACTGCGTTCAGAATGACAAGGTAAGAGCATATTCGGTTTCGTAGTATGTCTAATACGTTATAATTCTGAGGCGCAGATGTAGAATCTCTATTGATGAAAAAGGGGATTTTATGAGACTAATTGAAATTATCAAACAAGAAAATTACAAAACCATATCAATTATTGGATTAGCAAAAAATGCAGGCAAGACTGTTACTCTCAATTATCTCATAGAAGAAGCAAAAAATAATAATATAATTATAGGCATAACATCTACAGGTAGAGATGGAGAAAACTTAGATCTTGTAACAGATACACAAAAGCCATCAATCCTTGTAACGGAAGGTATGTTCATAGCAACCGCAAAAAAAGCCTTAATGCTATCAGACGCTAAGGTTGAAATATTAGAAACAACAGGTATTAATACTCCTATGGGAGAAGTCATAATTGTTAAAGTTAGACAGAGAGGCAATATGCAGATTGCAGGACCTGTCAGTGCTATAGATATGAAATATATTAGCAGAAAACTTAAATATTATGGCGCAGAAGTTGTGTTTATAGACGGTGCTATTGACAGAAAGGCTGTATCTTCACCAGTTATTACAGATGCATGTGTTATTTCAACAGGTGCTGTATTGAGTAGAGATATGAAAAAGGTAATTGAAAAGACAGCTCATACAGTTGGATGTTATACGTTAAAGCAGGTAGATGAAAATGTAAAGAAACTTATATCTATAAAAAACAAATCTTGTATTATTCAGAATACAGGAGATGTGATTCTACCTGATATAGAAACTAGCATTACTGGTGGCAAAAAAATCAGTGAACTTATCGATAAAAATACAACTCATGTTTTTATTAAAGGAGCTGTTACCTCAATTTTGTTAAGGGATTTATGCCAAAATGAATTTTTAAAAAACTTTGAAGTAGTAATTGAAGATGGTACAAAGGTATTTGTTGATATTAATATATGGAATGAACTGAAACGAAAAGGATTGAAAGTTGCTACATTTAATACTATTAAAGTAATAGCAGTATCATTGAATCCAGTTTCTCCATCAGGATACTTTTTTGACAGTGAGGATTTTAAAAATAAAATAAAACATTTCATTCCAAATATTAAAATAGTTGATGTGGTGTCAGGCGGTGATTTAAATTGAAAATTTTCATGACAGATAATACGAAAAAAAATATAAATTTTGATTATATATTTAATGAAGTAAGACCAATAACGGAATATGGCATTAAGTCTAAGCTAGAAGCTAAACCATTTAAAAAGGGTCAAGAGGCGGACCTAAAACAAGAATTCAATAAAATTAGGGCATTTATTGAAACAAGCAAAAGGCGAAATGTTATAGATATTCTCAGACATACTAAAAATATAATCGAAACTATAGAACGGGCTAAAAATAATCAAGTATTAGATGAAGTTGAATTATTTGAAGTTAAAAACTTTCTAATACAAGTAGAAAAAATGGAGAGAATTTTAAGGGGCATTTTATCCATAGAAGATTTAAAATTAACGCTTTTGCCACATCTATTTGAATTATTAGATCCAGCAAATGAAAAAATGAATACTTATTATATTTATGATGAATATTCAGATAAATTAAGGATTATACGTAAAGATAAAAAAGAAACAGATAAGAAAATTAGAATATTAAAAAAACAAATAAAAGAAGAAATAGAAAAAAAGTATAACGTTAAACTTAATTTAAAAAATGAAGTAATTGTAAATAAATCACAGAAAGATAAAATAGAAGCATTAAATGCAGAACAAAATCTTAGAATATCAGGTGAAAATTATTTAAACATTATATATATAATTAAAAACAATAAAGAAATAGATGAATTAGAGCATAAATTGGATGTATTGTCAATAGATGAAGAAAATGAAGAATATAAAATTCGACAAAATATTTCCAAGGAAATAAAAAGTTCCTATGATGTATTTATAAGAAATATGCATATCATAGGAAGGGTTGATTATATTATTGCTAAAGCGAATTATGGGCAAAAAACAAAATCAGTTGAACCAGAAATAACATCTGACCTTGAAATAATAATAAAAGGTGGTAGAAACCTCAAATTAGAAAAAACATTAAAAGAAAAACACAATGAATATATCCCAGTAGATTTGAACATAAATAAAAAAGTTATTTGTATAACTGGAGCAAATATGGGGGGCAAAACCGTAAGTCTTAGAATGATTGGACAAATTGTAGCAGCTGCAAGTTACGGTATGTTAGTTCCTTGTGAATATGCAAAAATATGTTTATTCGACCATATAAGTATATCAGTGGGAGATGATCAGTCTATTGAAAAGGGATTAAGTACCTTTGGGGCAGAAATAGTAAATTTAAAAGAAGCGTTAGATTATTCTGATGAAAGATCTTTAATTTTAATTGATGAACTTGCTGGAGGTACAAATCCAAAGGAAGGTTATGCCATTACAAAGGCTGTAATAAATTTTTTGAAAAGCAAAGATTGTATAACAGTACTTACAACGCATTATGATAATGTTGCTAATGATAGTGATATACAAAATTTACAGGTTGCAGGTTTAAAACTTCCTGAAGATACTGGAATGATAACAATTAACAATATTGATCAAATATCAAAGTATATGGATTATAGATTAATCGAAGTACAATATCAAAACTTCATACCAAAGGATGCTTTGAGAATAGCAAAAATGGCAGGAATATACGATAAAATTATAGAAGATGCAGAAAAGTATATTTGAATAATAGGTAATGCAGAATTGAAGTGGTAAGTGATTATAACTTTAAATATATTGAAGAATCTTAAAGAAAAAAAGGAGGTAATTATGGAAAGTAAATTAAATCTTAACTCCCAGCTAATTGATAGTGCACGTTCATCAGCCAATAATATAGCAGAAAATGTTCAAGAATTTATTGATGTACACACAACTGTAACTGTTGAAAGAACTGTTGCAAGATTAATGGGAGTAGATGGTGTTGATGAAATTGAAAAACCCCTTCCAAATGTATTAATTGACAATATTAAAGAAGGTGGCGGATTAGGAAAAGGTGCAGCATTTTGGATTGGAAATGCAATGGTACAAACAGGAAATACCCCTCAAGAAGTTGCAGAAAAAGTCAGCTCAGGGGAAATTGATATAACAAAGTTACCAATTGCTGACGAGAAAAAAATCATGGATGCTGTTTATTCAATAGCTCAACAAATGGTAGAAAGAATTAAAAATAATAGAGAAAAAAGAGACAACTATCTTAATACCATTGGAGAAGGTAATAAGCCATATTTATATGTAATTGTAGCAACAGGAAATATTTATGAAGATGTAATTCAAGCTCAAGCAGCTGCAAGACAAGGAGCTGATATAATAGCGGTTATTAGAACAACTGCTCAAAGTTTACTTGACTATGTACCATATGGACCTACAACTGAAGGGTTTGGTGGTACTTTTGCAACTCAAGAAAACTTTAGAATTATGAGAAAGGCTCTTGATGAGGTTGGAGAAGAAGTAGGAAGATACATTAGACTTTGTAATTATTGTTCTGGATTATGTATGCCAGAAATAGCAGCAATGGGAGCTCTTGAAAGACTTGATGTAATGCTTAATGATGCTCTTTACGGTATATTATTTAGAGATATTAATATGCAGAGAACATTAGTTGATCAATATTTCTCAAGAATAATTAATGGCTATGCTGGAATTATAATAAATACTGGTGAAGACAATTATTTAACTACTGCTGATGCAGTAGAGGAAGCTCACACAGTTTTGGCTTCTCAGTTTATAAATGAACAATTTGCGTTAAAAGCTGGAATTCCAGAAGAGCAAATGGGATTAGGGCATGCTTTTGAAATGAACCCAACATTAGAAAATGGATTTTTATTAGAACTTGCACAAGCTCAAATGGCAAGAGAAATATTCCCTAATGCTCCTTTGAAATATATGCCACCTACTAAATTTATGACAGGTAATATATTTAGAGGTCATTTACAAGATGCTATGTTTAACTTTATATCAATATGGACGCATCAGGGATTACAACTATTAGGAATGCCAACAGAAGCAATACACACTCCTCATCTTCAAGATAGAATGTTGTCTATTGAAAATGCTCAATATATATTCAATAATGCGAAAAATATTGGAGATGAAGTTGAATTTAAGAAAGATGGAATTATTCAGTCAAGGGCGCAAGAAGTACTTTCTAAAGCCGAAGAACTTCTTAAAGATATAGATTCGGAAGGAATTTTTGATACTATTGAAAAAGGTAAATTTGGCGGAGTTAAGAGAAGCTTTACTGGAGGAAAAGGCCTTGATGGTGTAATTAAAAAAGATGAAGACTACTTCAACCCATTTATTGAATTAATGTTGGGAGGTGCAAAGTAATGTCAGATATGCAAAAAGTAGATTTAACAAAAGTTAAACCCTATGGTGATACGTTAAATGACGGAATGATACAAATGAGCTTTACTTTACCAGTACCTTATGGTGATGAAGCTAGTGAAGCAGCTAGACAACTTGCTATAAAAATGGGATTTGAAAATCCAGCAGTTGTTTATTCAAAAGACTTAGGTGTAGGATACACTTACTTTGTAATGTATGGTAAATGTACTCATACAGTTGATTATACATCAATTGAAGTTCCTAAAGTTGATATGGAATTTATGGATATGCATGGAGTAGAAGATTTTATAGAAGAAAAGATTAAAAGAGATGTCGTTATTGTTGGAGCATGTACGGGTACAGATGCACATACGGTTGGTATTGATGCTATTATGAATATGAAGGGGTTCGACGGTAATTACGGGCTAGAAAGATATAAAGGTATTGAAGCCATTAATATGGGGAGCCAAGTTGCAAATGAAGAATTAATAGCAAAAGCAATAGAAGTAAAAGCAGATGCTATTTTAGTATCACAAGTAGTAACACAAAAAGATGTTCATATAGCTAATTTAACTCAATTAGTTGAAATGATGGAAGCAGAAGGATTAAGAGACAAAATTATTTTAATATGTGGCGGTCCTCGTTTATCTCATGAACTTGCACAAGAACTTGGTTATGATGCAGGATTTGGAACAGGCAGCTATGCAAACCACGTAGCAACTTTCGTAGTAGAAGAAGTAGTAAATCGAAAATTAGTTTAAAAACAATTGTTGAGCAAAGATAAAGCTAATAGACGAGCAATGTTAAGCAGTTGTTATTTAAAAAAGAGGGTTACCCTCTTTTTTTTATTATATAGGAAAGTTCTCCTTTCCGATATAATCTCTTTTTATTGTCATTCTGAACGAAGTTAAGAATTTTTATCCGACAAATGTACAATAAATATGTTTTTTAAATTACATAAATATGGTAGAATATATAAAAAACTCTTAGGGGTAGTTTATGATAAAAGATAAAAGACTTTTGTATCTATTAAAATTAGTTGTATCACTGTTTTTATTCTTAGGAGCGCTATATTTTGAAAATCCACAGCAAATAAGATTATATATACTTGTTGTTGTGTTCTTATTTTACTTAACTACAGGATTTGTAAAAGCTTCTTTTAAAAAAGAAAAGAAGCTATATATTATTTTTTTTATTCTTGATGTAGCATTTATTTATATTATGGAATACAATTCTAGACTACTTATAAATTACTTCTTTCATTCCTTTTATATTATAATACTTTTAGAAGCATCTCTTACATTGGGATTCAGAAATGGAATATTAATTGGGTTATTTACTCTTTTTGTCTCAATGATAAAATATGTATATCTTATTTATTATAAATTAAACTATTCTAACGTTTCTCAATTATCTTTTTTTTTGATGATAAATATATTAATAATTGTTGTTACAGGTTTTGCACAACATAATAAGGAAGAAAAAGAAAAGAAGGACATATTATATAAGGAACTTTTAGATGTTAACAGACAATTAAAGCTTTACACACAAGAAATAAAAAGACTATCAATTGTAGAAGAAAGGAATAGAATTGCTAGGGATATACACGATACATTAGGTCATAAAATGACAGCTTTAATAATGCAACTTCAAATGGCTGAACACCTTATTAAAAATGACTCTAATCAAGCTGAAAAACTTATAGCAGATGCAGTTGAAACTGGGAGAGATACTATGATAGGTATAAGGGAAGTTGTGGAAACACTAAGGATAAAAGATAATGCTAATCTTTCGTGTGAAGAAATAAAAAATCTTATAAACGAATTTTCAGAAAAGACTGGTATTGATATTGAACTTCAAATTGAAAATGAGCAGATAATAAAAAATTCTAATGTAAATTATATAATATATAGAATATTACAAGAAACTATAACTAATGCAGTAAGACATGGAAAAGCAACAAAAATAAATATTAATCTTAATTATTCATTTAAATCTATAAGTTTTTTCATAAAGGATAATGGAGTAGGAGCAGAGAACATAACTGAAGGATATGGAATTAAGGGTATTAGAGAAAGAGTGGAGTTATATAGTGGTAACGTTGAATTTGGAAGTGATGATGGATTTTCCATAAAAGGTATTCTATATTTGGAGGGAAATAATGATTAAAGTACTTTTAGTTGACGACCAGGATATTTTAATAGAGGGACTTAAACTTATATTAGGCAAGGAAAAAGATATAGAAATTTGCTGTACTGCAAATAATGGCAAGAAAGCCTATGAAAAATGTAAATTTAATAATCCTGACGTTATATTAATGGATATAAAAATGCCAGAGCTTAACGGAGCAGAAGCTACAGGAATTATTAAGAATGACTTCCCAAATGTTAAAATTATAGTACTTACCACCTTTAATGATGATGAATATATATATGAAGCTCTTAAAAATGGAGCATCTGGGTATTTATTAAAAGATGCAACAACTACTGAAATTGCAGAGGCAATACGTACAGTTTATAATGGTGGAGCCCTTATACAATCAGAAATTGCTGTAAAAGTTTTAGATAAATTTTCTCAAATGGCAAAGGGTAATTATGAGAATAAACGTGACCCAAAGACAGAGCTTTTAACTGAAAGGGAAATTGAAATATGTAGACTTATTGCAGAAGGAAAAAATAATAAAGAAATAGCTGATGATTTATATTTAAGTCAAGGTACAGTAAAAAATCATATAACAAGAATTCTTATAAAGTTAGATTTAAGAGACAGAACTCAACTAGCAGTATTTACGATAAAAAATGATTTATAATATTTTAACAATATAATATATTATTTTGTTTTGTGCAAAAAGTCATGCTTTTTTAAAAAAACAAGTGATTTAAGATACTAGATATATAAATTGAAATTTAATAAAATGATACTATAAGAATAAGTGGAGGTATCAACATGAAAAAATTATATATATTAATTCTTTCACTGCTCCTTACATTATCATTTGTAGGGTGCAATACAGATAGTTTAAGTGAATATAAAAAGGCAGTAGAAAAAACGGAAGAAGTAACTAAAGGTCAATCTTCAGGTGAATTTAATGTTTTAATGGAATTCAATACTCATGGAATGTCGTCTGAAGAAATAAGAAAGTTAAATTATTTTAAAGAAACAAAAGGAAGTTTTAACATTAGCTTTGATGATGAAGCTGAAAAGGCAATATTTAAGTATTATCTTAATTTTGGTGGTTTAGGTTTTGACTTTGATATGTATATAAATGGTGATGAAATATTTATGAAGCTTCCAATCTTGGGAAAGTACATGAATATTAATGAAGTGCAAAATTCAACTAATTCAGAACAGGATATTGATGTTGAACAAGAATTAATTTCAAGTGAATCAATAGAAAATATTACTGAAAAATGGCTAGGTCTAATGAAAAAAGATGATGTTTTTAAAGGAAAAGATATTATTATTACAACTCCTGATGGAGAGGTAAAAACAAAAGAATATAACATTAAACTTAATGATGAACAAATAAAGACATTGGTTGTAGATGTATTAGATATACTTTCAAAAGATATTAAATTAAAACAGTTCTATGAAGAAAGTATTAAAAATAATGCTGAAGTTTTAGATGAAAAAACATATGAAGAGATTTTTAGCAGTATAAAAGAAAACATTAATAAATTTAAGGTTGATAGCTTTAACTATACAGCATTTGTAGATATTGACGGTTATATAATTAATGAAATATTTGAAATGAACTTAAGTGTTGTGAATCCGGAAAATGAAGGTCTTGTTTCTGCTGATTATAAACTTGAATTAAATAATTGGGATTTAAATAAAGAACAAAATTTCAACTTCCCAATTTTCAATGATGACAATACATTAAATATAAATGATATGGAAGACATGGATGATATGGAAAGCAACATGCCATTTATTATAGAAGACATGTTCAAAAATAATAATTAGATGGAGAATAAAGAATGTTGTTAAAAGTAGAGAATCTTTATAAAAGTTTTGATAAAGTAAAAGCTGTAGAAGGTATAAATTTTGAGGTAAAAAGGGGAGAAGTATTTGGACTTTTAGGTCCAAATGGTGCAGGTAAGTCTACTACAATATCTATTATATCAACTTTATTACAGCCAACAAGTGGTGATATACTTTTTGAAGGCAAGAGTATTATTAAGGAACCAAATTTAATAAGGCAAAAGTTAGGTGTAGTACCGCAGGATATTGCTCTTTATCCAACTCTTACTGGTTATGAAAATTTATCCTTTTGGGGGAGTATTTATGGACTTAAGGGAGGAGCTCTTAAAAAAAGGATAAATGAAGTATCAGACATTATAGGGCTAAACGGACGACTAAAGGACAGAGTTGACAAATATTCAGGTGGAATGAAAAGAAGATTAAATATTGGAGCTGCACTTTTGCATATGCCTGAAATTTTAATAATGGATGAACCAACTGTAGGTATAGATCCTCAATCAAGAAATCATATATTAGATACTGTATTAGAACTTAACAAACAAGGAATAACAATAATATATACAAGTCATTATATGGAAGAAGTCGAGTATTTGTGTAATGAAATTTGTATTATGGATGAGGGGGAAGTTATAGCCTCAGGAAGTCAGCGGGAATTAATAGAACTTGTAAAAGAAAAAACACAAATAAATATTAAGCTAGACAGAATGGATTTAGATATTTTAAATAGTTTGAAAGAAATTAATGGCGTATATGATGCTAAAATTAAAGATGAGAATATTTCTTTATTTGGTGAAAATGCAGATATATTACTAGCAGAGATTATTGCAAAAGTAACTGAACTTGGAAGACGTATAGAATCAATAGATGTTAAAAAGCCAAATCTTGAAGCTGTATTTCTACATTTGACTGGAAAAGCTTTAAGGGATTAGGGAGTATGAATATGAAGATAATAAGTGTTATTATTAAAGATTTAAAAATTATACTCAGTGATAAAAAAGCTCTTGCTATAATAATCCTAATGCCTATGATTTTAACCACTATATTAAGTTTTGCTTTGAAAGGATCATTTATGAGTAGTGATGAATTTAATATAGAGGCAGTTAATATTGCTGTTGTAAAGCTTTATGATGAAAATGAAGACTCGCAAATGTTTGATAATATTTTAAATAGTAGTTTTTTTTCTTATGAAAATTTACCAACAGATGATGAATTTAATCCAGAAACTATATTTTTTGAAGACTTTTTAAATAGTAAAGAAGTAAAAAAAATAATAACATACAGCATAGAAAAGGAAAGCGAAGCTTTGAAGCTGTTAGATAATGGGGAAGTATCTGCAGTAGTTCTTCTTCCAAATAAATTTATTTATGATATGAATATCAATTTTCTTACACCTTTTAGAAATAAAGTTGATATTAAAATTTTAACACATCCAGATAGAAGTATTAATGGTCAAATTGTTAAGTCAGTTTTTGAGTCATATTCTAATGCAATGTCTTCATCAATTATTGGCAAAAATATACTTATTGAAACTGCATTATCTAATGACATTGGCAATGAAAGTTTTGATAATATAAGTGACATTATGGAAGATATGAATAATGTAATGAAGTCAATTAACATTAATATTGATAATGTTGTGGTTGAAGGTAGAAAACATATTACCAGTGCAGAATATTATGCTGTTGCAATGATGACTATGTTTATATTGTTTGCAGCCGGTCAAGGTGGTAGGATGCTTTTAGAGGAAAAGGATAATCAAACTTATCAAAGAATGATTATAGCCGGTACTTCTAAGTTAGGTTTATTATCAGGCAAGTTAATTACTATATTTCTAATTGCTATTTTTCAAATAACAGTTATGATTACATTCTCTCATTTTGCATTAAAAGTTCAGTGGGGAGAATCAAGTGCTATTATGTTGATTAGTTTATCAGCAGCATTTGCTGTAGCAGGCTTAGGCTCATTTATTGGAGCAGCAACATATAAAGCAGGAAATTATAAGATGGCAAATATATTTGAAAATATAATTATACAAGGAATGGCATTATTAGGCGGCAGTTTTTTCCCAATAGATGTAATGCCTGAATTTATGCAAAAATTTAGTTTTTTATCTCTTAATGGTATAGCATTAAAGGCATATCTTAAGGTAGTAACAGGATATGGAATTTCTGATGTAATAAATTATATTTTTGTGTTAGTTATTACGGGAATATTATTTTCAACATTAGCAGTGTTAGTACTTAGAGAGAAAGGAGGAAATACAGATGCTCAGTATAATAAAATTGAGAATATTAAGGCTTAAAGATGACTATTTAGTGTTTGTGTTTATGACTGCAATGGCAATTGGATTAACTGCAATATTTGGTATTTCCTTTAATACGTACAGACCTACGGTGTTAGTAGTTGATGAAGATAAAAGTACTTATTCAGAATATTTTATTAATGAACTTAAGGAAAACAATGCTTTCAATTTAATTGATTCTGATATAAATAATGCTGTAATAGAAGTCGAAGAAGGTAGTGCAACTGTTGCATTAATAATAAACGAAGGATTCCAAAGTGATATTGAAAATAGTAGTGATATAAATTTAGGTTTAGTAAAAATCAAAGATGATACAGTAATTGTTACACTTAAAGAAATTGTATCCAGTATAACTATGAAAATGTCAGGAAGCGTAAAAATAGCAGATGTAACATCTGAATTTATATATTCAGTAAAACCTGAGATGAATAAGGAATCCATTAAATTATCAACATACGAAAATGTTATGGATGCATGGAAATATAAAAATCCTATGTCGGTAACAACAACAATTGCATTAACTGGTATAGATACAGGTTACGATGGTTTGATACATTCTATGATAGGATTTACAATATTCTTTTCTATGTATACAATGGTTTTTGCAATAGGCACTATATTATACGATAAGCAATATAAAACTTGGGAAAGGATGGTCATATCACCTGTTTCTAAGTTTTCCATATTTGGTGGAAGTATGATTGTAGCATACTTAACAGGTGCAGTTCAAATAGGTGTACTAATATTTTGTGGAAAATATTTGTTAAAAATAGATTGGGGCAATAGTTTGTCAGGTGTTATCATGGTATCAGCAGCATTTGTATTTGCTGTAACATCATTAGGATTGATGATGTCTGGAGTTATTAAGACCCAAGCACAGTTAGGTTCAATAGCTCCAATTGTACTCACAAGTACAGCAATGATTGGAGGCTGTATGTGGCCATTAGAAATAGTTAATAATAAAGTATTACTATTTTTAGCAGAGTTAACTCCACAAAAATGGGCAATACAAGGAATAGAGAATATTGCAAGTAAGGGTATGGGTTTCGAAGCAGCAATACTTCCAACCATAGTTCTATTAATTATGGGAGCAATTTACTTTACAATAGGAGTAAAATCTCTCAGTATTTCTAATTCAAAATAACATAGTCGAGGGGGTTATTCTGAACCCCTCCGACTATGTCATTCCTTTTTATCTTACTTTTCAACAGCGCTTCTAATCATATCCAAAACTGTATTTGATGCTCTTTCTCTTATTGTATCACGAGCTCCAGTTGATTGAATTTCTTTAAGATTGAATTTTCCATTATAATAAACACAAACATAAAATAGTCCTACAGGTTTTTCCACAGTTCCACCATCTGGACCAGCTATGCCAGTAGTTGAAACTCCAATATCAGTCCCTGCAACTTGAGCAGCGCCTATTGCCATTTCCTTTGCAGTTTCCTCACTAACAGCTCCATATTTATCTAAAGTATTTCTTTTTACATTAAGAGTATTCATTTTAGCTTCATTGCTGTAAGTAATAAATCCTTCCTTAAATACCTTAGATATACCGGGATAACTTATTAATTTAGAAGAAACCATTCCACCAGTACAAGATTCAGCTATCGCTATAGTCAGGTTGTTTTCAATTAATAGTTCTGCTGCATTATCTTCTACTTTACCAGTTTTAGAGATATATGCATTATTTTTTCCGAAACGTTTAATTAATTCATTTTTAACAGGCTCTATCAGTTCAATACATTTTTCCTTACTTTCGGCTTTAGCAGTAACTCTAAAAATTACTTTTCCAGCACTGGCATAGGGTGCAATAGTAGGATTAGTCTGATTATCTATAATATCCATTACCATTTCTTCAGCACCTGATTCACCAATATTAACAACGATTACTTTTTCCCCATATACCACTTCATTAGAGAATTGCTTTAAATAAGGAATAACTTCATTATCCATTAATGGCTCCATTTCTTTAGGAGGTCCAGGTAAAAGTATACCAATTTTATATTCTCCTTTATCATCCTTATCTCTTAATATACAGGCATTTGCAGTACCATTAAGATTATTTAATATAATAGAACCTTTAGGAAAATATGTTTGTCTCATATTGTTTTTAGGAAAGTCTTTTCTAAAACGAGCATACATTTTTTTAACATGTTCAAAGCTATTTTCATCATAAACCATTTCAACATTAAAATATTCAGCTAATATATTTTTAGTTATATCATCTTTAGTAGGTCCTAAACCACCTGTGCAAATAACTATATCCGACCTAGAAAATGCAATACCAAAGGCATTTTTAATTCTTTCAGGATTGTCGCCAACAACCGATTGATAATGTACATCAATACCTATTTCAGCTAACTTTTTAGAAATATATTGAGCATTTGTGTTTACTATATCACCATGCAAAAGCTCAGTACCTACACATAAAATTTCACCATTCATTTCAATTCCTCCAAAATTCATATTTACTAATTTCACTCTGTTAATGCGGCATACTTCTCAACATCACTATAAATCTCATTATACACTTCTTTTGCCTTTTCAGCAAAAAACAACCCTGTTGACTTTGCATATTGCCACACCAATTCATCAAACATACTGTCAGGATGTTGCTTGCCACCTTCAACAAAAGGCGATAACTCAATACAAAATGCAGGTCTTTTCATTTTTGCTCTAAACCAATTTTCAAAACCACATCCATATATCTTTGGATTAGTACTTATTTTAGTTTTTCTGTATATATATTTTTCATTTAATTCATTCATTATTTTTTCATCTAATCCATTAAACATATTATGAGTTCCACTATCAGCCCAAAATGTACAATTACCAGAACAATGATAACTCACCATCAATGAAAAATTATGATTATTGCAAAAACTGACTAATGCTTTAGTTTCAGGCTCACTATTAGGAGTATAACCTTTAAATCTATCAGAACAAGGCACATCAGTACCTGGTACACATGTTCGAATATCCCAATTGCCATCGTCAAAATTTTTATTTAAATCTACTCCATTAGCATTTGCCTTCCAATATGTATGATTTTCACCCCATATTTTCATATCCTTTAGCTGTGGATAATTTAGAGAAGATTCCAACCCATTGTGGATAATATTTAATCCATCAGGATTAGAAACAGGGACAAAATATATATCAACATCATTCACTATTTTTCTAATATAATAACTTTCAAATTGTTTTTCTTCATTATAATAATAAGAGTAATAATCAATCATCTTCATACAAAGCATTACAGAAAAATCCTCCCTAGCATGAATTCCACCTGTCAATAAAACAGAAGGCTTTTTCATATGATTGGAATTTCCATCTGACGACATTCTAACTGCAACAATATCCCTACCTTCAACAGATTTTCCTATAATCTCTTTACTCAAAAATTCACTATATTTATTACAAAGTATATCAATATCTTTATAAATATCATTTAAAAAATAAGTATTCGATGTATCAACTACAAAGTTACTCAAAAAACCACCTCATCATTTGTTATATAAAACTATTATAATATAAAAACTATTGATTATACAAACAATTAAAAAATTTGTTTACAACATCACGCATTGCACACGCACATACCACAATTTCCAAAAAACACGACATTACTGTAGGGGACGCATTGCATGCGTCCCGCAATTCTCCACAAAACACGCATCACATGCGCCCCGAGCCTTTTACATAAATAAATCAACCAAAATTACAAACCATTCTATTGCTAACCAAACTATATAATGCTATAATTAATCAAAACAAAGGGGGTCGAATATGTTATTTACGAATCTTAATATCGAATCAAAAAAACTAAAAATAATGAGCTTAATTATAACATTAATAGGTATTATCTTTATACTAGCATCTAAATATATAGGAAGCTTTTCAATACGACTTGCAATGATATCAATATTGATTTTCTCATTAATGAATTTAAAAATGTCATACCAATATTCTACCACCAAGGAAAAAATAAACCAATCAATTATTATACTAGCCGCTTTCTTAGGTTTAATTAAACCTGAACTTATTATGTTAGTAATAGGTATTGGATTATTAATTTTAACTGTTCCGGTCAATTATGAAGCAATTAAAACTAAAGATTATTCAGATGTTTTAAAGTTGATTATTTCAGGTATAGGAACATTATTTGCTCTCTACTGTATAATAAACTCACAAGCAGCCCTCAATACAGTAATAATAATCCTAGGAATAGCCTTTATAATCCTAGGCTGTTTAACATTCTACGAAACATTAGACATAAAAAAAGATAAGAAACCACAAGATTCAGACAACACCTCAGAATTCGGCTTCACCCAAGAAGAACAATAACACATTCACATCCTTCTGCTTGCACACCAATCGTAGGGGACGCATTGCATGCGTACCGAAGCCTTCTGCTTGCACACCAATCGTAGGGGACGCATTGCATGCGTACCGGAAAGCCTTCTGCTTGCACACCAATTGTAGGGGACGCATTGCATGCGTACCGAACATCGCGTTTATTTCAACATAACTATTATCCAATTCCTATCATCACAATCATATTATGTCGATTTCTAGGGGTTCCCCCCATCACATGTAACATTACTGTAATATTAACATCAAAAACATATGCTATATTATATACATAACGATGTTGGCACACGCTGTGATTATTACAAGAATGTTACAGACTTGGCATATTCTTGACTGAATATTATCATGGTGTTATAATTACATAGTCATTGTGCTGACACAATGAAGGTATAGGTGGCCTAAAACACCCAAAAAACAAATATCACAGGAGGAAATAAAGAATGAAAAAAGTATTATCACTTGTCTTGGTATTATCAATGATTTTATCAAGCATGAGCTTTGCATTTGCAGGCACATCATTCGAAGACGTAGCTGATACTGATTATGCAGAAGCAATTGAAACATTAGTTGCTTTAGGTGTAGTTACAGGCTATGAAGATGGAACTTATAGACCAGAAAGAACTGTAACAAGAGCTGAAATGGCTAAGTTAATGGTAGAACTTCTTGGTTATGGAGATTTGGTAGCAGGTTCAAAGAGTAACTTTGCTGATACTCAAGGACACTGGGGAGATTCTTGGATAGGATTAGCTGCTGGAAGAGGAATAGCTATAGGCGATCCTAGTGGAAATTTCAGACCAGATGACACAGTAACATATGATGAAGTACTTACAATGTTGGTTAGAGGTTTAGGTTATACTGATGATTGTAATGAATTAAAAGGTATGACTTGGCCAACAAACTTCAAAGTTAAAGCTGCAGAACTTAATATCACTAAAAATGTTTCAATAAATTCAACAGGAGCTGATAGAGGCGGAGTTGCTCAAGCTATGTTTAATGCTTTGGATCAACAACTTGTTAAAGTTAATAGTGATGGAGATATAGTAAAAGAATTTACAACTAAAGGTACTCGTACAGATATTCCTGTAAATTTAATATCTAGAATTGCTATTCCTAATTATGCTTTTGAAGTTGGATTTGAACATATAAATCCTGAAGACAAAAACTATGCTGGAGATAAAGTAGATTTATCAGGATACTTATTCCAGACTGTTGAAGCATATTTCAACAAAAACAATGATGATGAAGTTGTTTATGTAGGAGATGTAGAAAGTTTAACTTACAAAGATACATTCGAGGATGAAACTTTTGATGATGGTGATTTAGAAACATTAGAAGTTGGCGATTATGTTTTTGATGTATCTAGTGCTTTAGTATCTTACAATAACGCTGAAGCAAAAATAGGCGATTTTGAACCAGGAGATTTAGAAGATGCTAAAATTACTGTTGTACTTGCAGCAGATGAAACAAGAATTAAAGATGATGCAGAAGCAGCAGGAATTATAGTTGAAAAAGCTTCAGCTTATGTTCAGATTGAAGAAGAGTACGAAGATGATGCAACTGAAATAGATGAAATCTATTTACCTGTTAAGGACAAAAAAGTTGATTCTAAGAACTTAATTATTAAAGGCGATGCTACAGAATTATCTGAAATTGAAGTAGATGATATTGTTGCAGCTTACGCACCTTTTGACAATGAAGATCCTACAATTGAAGATCCTGATAAATTGACACTTGTAGTTTCAAGAGATACTTTAGATGGTAAAGTAACTGGTACAGATGGTTCAGATTATCTTATAGACAGAGTTAAATATGAAGTTAATGATGCTTTAAATATGGATGATTTAGATATTGGAGATGAAGGAACATTCTTCTTAGATGACGACGGTAGAATAATAGAATTTGTTGGCGAATCAGATGGAAGTAAAACATATGCTATGGTATATGATGATATTATTCCTGGTGAATATAGAGTAACAAGTAGAGGAGTTCAAATAACAACAGCTCCAAGAGTAAAACTTTCTACAGCAGCAGATGAAAGAATAACTTATGATTTTGATATTGAGTTAGAAAAAAATGATGATGGTACTGTAGAAGTTGTTGATGAATTTGAAGGTCTATTTGATGTTACTGTACCAGTAGATGGAGAAGGTAAAATAAACTATAATGGTGCTGATGTTTATGAAGAATTAGTATCATATACTTTGAATAAAGATGCTGAAATTACTAAATTTGCTGCAGCTGGCAGACCTATAGATATGAAGACTAACCATGCATCTTTCGAATTAGCTTCAAATGTAGTTATATTTGATGCAAAAGGAAATGTAATTGATGAGGACGATCTTGGTTCTTCAGTTGAAGGTATGGCAGTATACAGAAATGGTAAAATAGTTGCTCTTCTTGCTACTAATATAGATGAAGATGTAATTCAATACTTTGCATATATCACAGATATTGATAAAGATTCAGATGATGACGGTGACGAAATCCAAAGACTTACAGCATATATCAAAGGTTCTAAAAATGAAAAACTATATACAAATGATGAAGATATAGTTAATAGTGGTACTGATAAATTATATGTACTTGATTTAAATGATAATGGAGAAGTTAAAGATGCTTCAACTGTTTCATTAAGCGCAACTGTTACAGCTTCAGCAATAGATGCAAAAGCTGGAAGATTAGTAATAGGTGGTTCAACTTATTACTTTGATGAAGGTGCAGCAACTATAATTAGATTTGATGAAGATGGCGATGTAGAAATAGTAAATAAATTAAGTGCTATTGAAGAAGAAGAAACTGAATTCAAATATGTAGTTAATGAAGATGAAGATGGTGATCCTACAAACATTATTGGCTATATAGTTATTCAATAATCTAGCTGATTATTAAGAATCAATAAAAGAAAGAGCTGTTTTACTTAGTAATAAACTAAGAGAGACAGCTCTTTTGATCTTTGTGATCTTTGGTGACGGCAGACTGCGTGGATTGGACTTTTTGGGGGACTTTTTGGGGACGGGGGACTTTTTGGGGACGGTTCTTTCTGATGGGGACTTTTTGGGGACGGTTCTTTCGGACTTTTTGGGGACGGTTCTCGGACTTTTTGGGGACGGTTCTTTCTGATTGACAAGCTTCCAACTCGGACTTTTTGGGGACGGTTCTTTCTGATTGACAAGCTTCCAACCATTTGGTAAAATATGACATATAAATAGTTGGGGGTAGAATAAATGCCAAGGCAAGCAAGAACTAAAAGCTGCACAGGAATATATCATATTATGATAAGGGGAATAAATAGAGAGCAGATATTTGAGAGAGATCTAGATAAAAGAAAGATAATAGAAATATTAAAAAACACTAAAGAAGAAATTGAATTTTCAATAATAGCATATTGTATAATGGATAATCATTTGCATTTGTTGATTAAGGCAGATGAAAATATACTGGAAATATTAATGAAGAAAATAAATATTAAATATGCGATATATTATAACAAAGTTAAAAGAAGATATGGACATGTATTTCAAGATAGATTTAGAAGTGAAGCAGTAGAAGATGATAAGTATATGCTTGGAGTAATAAGATACATACATAATAATCCTGTTAAAGCAAGAATTACAAAACATATATTAGATTATACGTGGAGTAGTGCAAAGGAATATGTTAACAAGCGCTCAGAGATAATATTAGATAAATATTTAGATGAAGTAATAAATATATTTGCAGATAATGATAAATTTATAGAATTTCATAAAATTGATGATAATGTTTTATATATAGATACGAAAGAAGAGGAATCTGAAAGCATACAAAATATTACAAATAATATAATAGAAAAGTTTATAGAACAAAATTGCATAGTAGATCAAAGTCAAATAACTAAAGACAAAAAAATAGAGTTAGCAGAGAAATTATTAAAATTAAATTTACTTACTTATAGGGAAATAGCAGTGTTATGTTTGGTTTTGTTTGGTTTTTGGGGACGGTTCTTTTTGATTGACAAGCATTCTTTGGTTTTTGGGGACGGTTCTTTTTGATTGACAAGCATTCTAATATTTGGTAATATATGACATATAGATAGTTGTGAATGGTTGGAGGTAAAATAAATGCCAAGGCAAGCAAGAACTAAAAGCAGTACAGGAATATATCATATAATGACAAGAGGAATAAATAGAGAGCAGATATTTAAGGGGGATTTAGATAAAAGAAAGATAATAGAAATATTAAAAAACACTAAAGAAGAAATTGAATTTTCAATAATAGCATATTGTGTAATGGATAATCATTTGCATTTATTGATTAAGGCAGATGAAAGTATTCTGGAAATATTAATGAAGAAAATAAATATTAAATATGCGATATATTACAATAAAGTTAAAAGAAGATATGGACATGTATTTCAAGATAGGTTTAGAAGTGAAGCAGTAGAAGATGATAAATATATGCTTGGCGTAATAAGATACATACATAACAATCCTGTTAAAGCAAGAATAACAAAACATATATTAGATTATACATGGAGTAGTGCAAAGGATTATATTAATAAAAGCTCAGAGATAATATTAGATAAATATTTAGATGAAGTAATAAATATATTTGCAGATAATGATAAGTTTATAGAATTTCATAAAATTTATGATGATATTTTATATATAGATACGAAAGAAGAGGAATCAGAAAACATACAAAATATAACAAACAATATAATAGAAAAGTTTATGGAACAAAATTATATAGTAGATCAAAGTCAAATAACTAAAGATCAAAAAATAGAGTTGGCTGAAAAATTATTAAAATTAAATTTACTTACTTATAGAGAAGTAGCAGAGTTATGTAATTTAAGTTATTATAATGTATTTGAAATCAGAAAAAAACTGAAAGAAAAGTAACATATTTAATCCAATGTTCAATCAGGAAGAACCGTCACCAAATAAATGCAAAAATCACCTAGCAATAATATAGGAAACAACTACCCATATTCTAAAAACATGAGTAAAAAAGTAAAAAAATTACTCATATTATATTGCAATAAGAAAGAATTACTTATATAATATATACATATTGGAATATAGGAGTGGAAAAATTATGAGTAATTTATTGCAAGACCTACCACCAAATGTTGAACTTGAAACAAAGCACGTATTAAAACAAGTGGCGAGGTCACATAGAGCTTTAGCTGAGCTTAAGGGCTTTGCGGATATGATACCTAATAAAAACATACTAATTAACGCCATAACAATCAATGAGGCTAAAGATAGTTCAGAAATAGAAAATATCATTACTACTCATGATGAATTATTTAAAGCAATGAGTGGAGAAAATTATAAGTCGCCTGCAGCAAAGGAAGTTGTTAATTATAGGACTGCTATTTGGCATGGGTATAAGCTAGTTAAAGAAAACGATTTTTTATCAACTAATATGATTATTGAGATACAAAGGCTCATTGAGTCCAATCAAGCTGGTATTAGAAAATTACCAGGTACAGTATTAAAAAATGAAGTTACTGGAGAAGTAGTTTATACTCCACCTAGCGGAGAACTGGAGATACTATCACTTTTATCTAATCTTGAACAGTATATAAACAATGATTATGATAATATTGATTCTCTTGTAAAGCTTGCTATAATCCATTATCAATTTGAATCTATACATCCATTCTATGATGGTAATGGTAGAACTGGAAGGATAGTTAATGTTTTATATTTAGTTTTAAAGGAACTTCTGGATAGTCCAATTTTATACTTGAGTAAATTTATTATTAGGAACAAATCTGCTTATTATAGACTACTTCAAGAGGTAACAGTTCAAGGTAAGTGGGAAGATTGGGTACTTTTTATACTTCAGGGCATTGAGGAAACAGCAAATGAAACTTTAATGTTAGTTAAAGAAATAAATGGATTATTAGAAAACACTGCTGAAAAAATTAAGAATGAACTTCCCAAAATATACTCAAGAGAATTAGTAGAGTTAATATTCTTTGAATTTTATACTAAGATTTCATACATTGAAGATGGACTAGATATTTCTAGAAAAACTGCAGCTAAATATTTATCTGATTTAGAAAAGGAAGGTTTTTTAGCTTCTCAAAAAATAGGAAGAGAAAGAATATATCTTAACAGAGAGTTATTTAGGATAGTTAAAGATGCTGGTGCTAAAAAGTAAAACATGCTAAGTCTATCGATAATTGAATAAAAGCTCAGCGGCAAAAACATTCAAGGCTTTAAAAAATTTAGAGACGATTTTTTCTGATTGAAAAACCTATAACTATTAGGTAACATATTATATGTAAATAGTTATAGGTTTCTTTAATTACTAAGGCAAGCAAGAACTAAAAGTAGTATAGGAATATATCATATAATGATAAGAGGAATAAATTACATAGTTCTTTAAATTTCTATATTATTAATTGCCTCTTTTGCTTCGGAGATCATGTTATTTATTATGTCTTTACAACTATCGATAGACTTAATAATTGATAGACTTTGGCCTGCTTGTACGTGGCCCCATTCGACATCACCTTCTAAAGGTGCTTTTTTACTTGAGCCAACGATTAAATTGTGTAATTTTTCATATTGTGCATGTTCTTTTTCTAATTCAAGGTATTTTTCAGTCATTTTATTTTTAAGTCCTCTGACAGAAGTTCCATGAAGATATCCGGTTATAACAGTATCTGTATCTCCGGCATTAATTATTGCATTTTTAGAATTAATATGAGCTGTACATTCTTTAGAAGCGTAAAATCTTGTACCTACTTGAATACCTGATGCTCCCATTACTAGTGCAGCTGCTAATCCTCTGCCATCTGCAAAGCCTCCTGCCGCAATAACAGGTATATTTATTTCAGGGATAACTTGTGTCATTAATGCCATAGTTGTTAAACTTCCTATATGTCCTCCTGCCTCCAAGCCTTCTATAATAATAGCATCTGCTCCTTTTTCTTCTACCCTTTTAGCTAATTTTAGGCTAGGTACAACTGGTATAGAAATAATCCCTGATTTTTTTAGCTTTTCGAAGTATGGAACAGGATTTCCTGCTCCTAAAGTAACAAAAGATACTTTTTCTTTACATATTAAATCTATTTTTTCTTCTTTATCTTTATCCATAAGTACTATATTTACTCCAAATGGTTTATCAGTTAATGATTTAGCTAAATCAATTTGTTCTTTGACCCATGATATATCACGTCCTCCTGTTGCAATAACTCCTGCACCACCTGAATTAGATACTGAAGCAGCTAAGTTTGCCTCAGACACCCAAGCCATGGCTCCTTGTATGATTGGGTATTTAATGTTTAAAAGTTCTGTCAATTTTGTATTCACGATATCCTCCATATTTTTAATATATATATATGATATCATATATTATATATTAAAACCAATTATTCAGTCATTATTATATTCCTCATCACTTATAACTTCTATCCCATTTTGACGTAGTAGTTTTGT
This sequence comes from Sedimentibacter sp. MB31-C6, assembly GCF_035934735.1. Lineage (NCBI taxonomy): Bacteria > Bacillati > Bacillota > Tissierellia > Sedimentibacter > Sedimentibacter sp. MB31-C6. Next base: position 1,320,005 of record NZ_CP142396.1, on the reverse strand, counting down.
AGTTAAACCTTCTCCAGAGATTAATGTTCTGCTGAATGTTCCATCGTATATATGATTACTTCCGCATGATGGACTTTTTTCTTTTAATATAGCTTTTTTAATACCATATTTTTTGGCTATTTCTAAAGCTTTTTTTGCACCGGAGATATAATATGAAGTTTTGTCATCTGAGGTAATGGTATATACTCTATTATTTTTGATTTCACATGGAAGTCGTGGTACAGGCATTCCTCCTAATACTTCTGGACAAACCATAATTGCTTTACCTTCGTCAACTAATTTCTTTATTTTTTCTGAAGTTATTTCTTTACCGTCATAGCGACATTTTACTCCACATAGGCAAGAACTTACAATATATTCAAAATCATGTCCCTTATCTGTTATTGTAATATTTTGATTATTCATTAAATCTAAAACCTCCCCAAAAGTATTATCTGAATTAATTATTTGAACTGTAGGTCTTAAAACGTTATCAGAATTAATATTAGTAGTAATAGCTGTTTTTCCATTACTTAGCTTTACATAATTACCTAAAGGATATACAATTATATTTTTTAAAAAAACACTTAATATATCATAATCAAAGTAATTACATTCGTTTATGTATTGAAATATTTCTATGGGATTCCACGATTTTCCACGATAACGATTAGTAGCTAATGCATTGTAAACATCGCATATAGATATTATTTTACCAAATAAATGAATTTCATTTCCCACAAGACCATAAGGATATCCTGTTCCATTTATTTTCTCATGGTGACAGGCGATACCCATTAAAATATCATTAGATACAAAGGGTTTTAGTTTATTAACAGCTTTTAATGGATGCTCTCTTATAATTAAAGATTCCTTATGTGTTAATTTTTCAGGCTTATTGAGTATTTCTAAAGGTATTAGCATCATTCCTATATCATGTAGTAATGCAGAGATACCTAATTCATGAAGTGTTTTGTAGTTTAATCCAAGAGTGTTACCAATAGATATGCTTAATATTCCTACATTAATACAATGTTGAAAAATATAATCATCATAATTATTGTATTCTAAGGTTCGATATGCTAAATGCTTGTTATTTACAATTTCAATAATTAAATTATCTACTAAATATGATATATGTCTAATACATGTAGTATCTATTTTTTCTAAATTGTATTTAAATTTAAAAAAGATATCTCTAATTTCAGGAAGTAAATTTGCTTCAAGTTCTTCTTTCCAGAGGTTTGCTGAATCAAGGTTATCTTGATTTTTAATATATGCACCTGAAATATTATGAAATATAATTTTGTTAATATATGTAATATTTAATGTTTGTCCTTTTCTTAATAGCAACGTTTTAAAAGTTTCTCTATTATAAATGTAAATATCCATTGCTAAAATCATACCAGGTTTAAGATTCTCAGTAGAAATAAATAACATATAAAATACTCCTATATATTTATCAAATATACTTAATTTTAGCATAAAATGTGTTATTTTGCTATAATATATTAAAATGTTATAGAAGTAAAATTGCATGAGTTATATAACTCATGCAATTACTTTTTTATTTTTATATCGTATGTACTTTTTAAAATTTCTTTAAAACCGTCTTTATCGTAATCATATCCCATATTGACTATTGTTGTATTCATATAGTCCATATCGTATAGTAAGTCTATATCTTCTCCTACTGTTCCATCTGATTTAATAATACGTACAAGAGGTCTCATAATATTTTCAGGGTTGTTTTTAACGACTACAGCTAATTTATTATTACTTAATTCAACAAAGGTTCCAACAGGATATGCTACTATAACTTTTAAAAAGTTATTTAATATATTAAAATCAAAGTGTGAATCAGCGCAGCCCATTATATATTCGATAACTTCACTAGGGAAGCAAGATTTTCTATATGATCTATCTGAAGTTAATGCATCATATACATCGCAAACAGTTAATATCTTACCATACTGATGAATATTGCTGCTTTTTCTTCCATAGGGATACCCTGTACCGTCTAATTTTTCATGATGACTTTCAATACCTCTTAATATATCATTTGAAACAATACCATCTAACATATTAACAGCATTTTGGGGGTGAGTTTTCATTATTTCGAATTCTTCATCTGTAAGCTTACCTGGTTTATTAATTATTTCTAATGGTATAAGCATTTTACCGATGTCATGTAATATACCAGACATTCCGAGATCATGAAGTTTATGTTCACTTAACTTAAGGGATATACCAGTGGATATACTCAAGATAGCCACATTGAGACAGTGCTGATATGTATAATCATCATAATTCCTAAAATCAATTATATTATATGATAGATTTTCTTTATATATCAATTCAATAATTAAACTATCGACTATGGAGGATAGTTTTTTTATTGACGATATTCCAACTTTTCCTGTACTCATTTTAAATTCAAGATAAACATCTTTTATTTGTGATAATGATTTAGTCACTAAATTTTCATTAATATAAGAATCAACGTCTATGTCATAAAAAGCTTCGCCTTCAATATATGCACCTTCAATATTATTAAATTCTATTTTATTAATAAATTTATTGTTTAGAACTTGTCCTTTTGTTAGTAATAATTTACTATAATTATCATTAGTATACATTACAATATCTTTAGATAAAATCATACCCGGTTTTAGATGATTCTTGGTGATATATAACATTTAATTTACTCCTATATAATTTGTAAATACTAAGACATTATAGCATACTATTCGACATATATCTACAGATTTTTTACAATTTTACATAAATATTCAATTTTGGTTTTAATATGAATTAAATTATGCTTAAATAAATTTTATATTAGTTAAATGTATAAAAATGATATAAAAGAATATTAAATAAAGGCGATTTTTAATCATAAATATACAATATAGAATAGAATAATGACTATTTGTTATAATCATATTTTAGATATATTAAAAGACAAGTTAAATATTTTTTAATTTATTTAAGTTTGTTTAATAAACTATCAAAAATAGAAGTTTTGTTCTGTAGAATTTAAAGTTATCCACACCTGTTGATAAAATTGTTAACAACTTTGGAATTTGTAAAAACTAACATGTATTTTTGTCAAGTAAATTTTTAAAAATTCTACAAAAAATTGTTTGTTGAAATTTCAATGAATAATAAATACTACTTGTACACAAGTTATTAACAATTGTTTACAACTTATCAAAAAATTAAAATTGTATATAGAGTATAAATATTAGGTAAAATATAATATAAGGTATAAGACAATATTCGACATACATACAATTTTATATAGATTATAATATAATTATTCTAAAGATAAATTAGGGTGGTTTAAGAAATTAAATTTGGGGGAATTTTTGATTGATTTTGTATAATTTTTTTCATTAAAATGCAAAAGGCGTAATCTTCAACGATTCGCCTTTTTGCTATTTTCAATTTTTAATAATTTAGAGATTTTTTGTGTATGTATTATGTATTATAATTCTGGTTCTATTAGACCATAATTGTTGTCTTTTCTTTTATATACAACATTAACTTCTTCAGTATCTGCATTTAAGAATACAAAAAAGTTGTGTTTAAGCAAATTCATTTGCAATATTGCTTCTTCAATACCCATAGGCTTAATTGCAAATCTTTTAGTTTTTACTACTTTAAACTCTATATCATCATCATCTTCTAAAGGTTCTATATTTTCAAATTTTATTGATTGACTTGATTGTCTTTTATCTAGAAGTTTAGTTTTATGTTTTCTTATTTGTTGTTCTAATGATTCTACTGCATCATCTATCGCATTGTACATATCATCTGAAGATTCTTCAACACGTGCAATTCTTCCATTGAAAGGAATGGTTACTTCAACTTTTTGATCCTTATTCTCAATACTTAATACCACCTTGGCATCCACATCTTGTTGGAAAAATTTTTCAAGCCTCTTGATCTTCTTAATTGTAGCCTCTTTTAATGCGTCCGTCAGTTGCATGTTTTTACCATATATACTTACCTTCATGCAATCAGCTCCCTTCAAGTTTTTATATTATATATATTCTAATTTTACCCATAAAAGAAGTTTATAAACATTTATTTAACTTATTTTTAAAAAAATTAATTAAAATAATGGGATATTTTAGTATAAAATTATCGGAATGTTTTACATGCATATTAATCTAGATAAAATGATTGTACAAAAAAATATTGACATTTATGTTTATGTCAATATTTACAATAGAAATTTATTCAACGTTATAAACTGCTTGCTTTTTATACGCCATCTTTTTGAAGTTAGAAGCATATTCGAATACGGCTATATATTTATCAACATAACTCACTATCCATGCTTCCTTTGTTTTTGGAATTCCAAATGGGAACATATGTCCTTTAATAATATTTTCTTCTTTTTCATTTAAATTAAAATATTTCTTTGAATTTTCAAGGGCTATTAAGGGATGACTCATGGCATGATTAATTGAATCTGTTATAAGTCTAAAACTTAAACTCTTTTTAAACTTATATAAGAAAAAATCATGAAGTAGTGCTCCCCTTATAGTTGATTCCCAATCTAATTCATGTTTATATGCAAATTTGTATGAGTAATATGCAACTTTTAAAGAATGATCAAAAACACTTTCATCGTGATGTTTTATATTTCGCATCTCCTGATAAGCTTCATGTTCAATAATAGGACTTGCAACTTCCATAAATCTATAATCAAAATATATCATTATTCCATCCTTTTAAGTAAAAAACTGCGATTTTAGGGGATGATCCATTGTCATCACACTAAGAAAATATTAAATAAAATTTAATTCTTTTCAAGTGTATTATAAAAGGCAGATAAAAGCAAGTTAAAATTTGATTAAAATTTTTTCACCTTTTAGAAAATAATGGACATAATAATGATTAAGGTAGGATGTAAAAAAGACATTGACTCAATCAATGTCTTCTGAATTCCATTTTATCTATATTTATCTATATTGAATTCCTATATATGATGCAGGGTTAACAGTAGAGCCGTATTTTCTTACTTCAAAATGCAAATGAGGTCCTGTAGATACACCTGTTGACCCAACTGCTCCAATAATTTTACCTTGATACACTTTTTCTCCTGATGATACATAAAGTTCGCTACAATGAGCATACCTTGTTGTAAATCCTCCACCATGATCTATATCTATCATATAACCATAGCTTCCATTATAACCTGCAAATATAACTGTACCACCGTCAGCTGCCTTTATAGATGATCCTGAAGCTTTTGCCATATCTTGCCCTCTATGAAAACCTCCGCTTCTTGATCCATAACGTGATGATATAGATGATCCAGGTAAGGGATTAATAAAATATCCTGTACCTTGCTTTGGTGGCGGATCCTGTGTACCTGTCACTACAATTTCAGTTAATGGCTCTGAAATAACTTTTTCTGAAACAACTTCTTTTGCTATTTGAATTCCATTTTCTTCAGTTACTATTGCCTCTATTTCAGAAATACCATATTTACCAGCCTTATTTATAACTTCTTCATCATTGAACATATATGATACATATTCATAAGATGTTTCATATGCAATTTTTTCTTCTTGAACAACTTTTCTTTTCACTTGTACATTTATAAAAGGTTTTGGCACAATTAAGTTTAATTCATCACCAATTTGTATTCTTTCTGGATCTGCAGATGGATTTGCAGAAATTAATTCATCAAGAGTCATGTTAAAATATTCTGCTATTGTCCAATAGGTATCGCCTTTTTCTACTATATATTTTCTTTCTTCATTTGTTCCTTTAATTATGTAATTTACTATGTCATCTGATTCTTGTATTTCTGAACTATTAGCTTCAATTTGTTTTATTTTTACATCTTCCGCAGTTGTTACTTCTATTATTGAATTTTTGTCATAATTATCAGAAAAATATTTTTTAACTTCTTCAATTATGTTTCTAGCCTTGTATTCTGAATCTACTATTCCAATTATATCTTCATCTATGTATAAAGCATAAGCTAGAGTAGAATAATCAACTTCTTTTTTTAATATATTATATATTTCTTTTTCAGAGAGTATTTCTTTGTCAACAGCTTTTGAATTAACAACTTCAAATGTATTATTGAATGCTAAATCTAACTCACTATTTCTTTCTAAGTCATTTTCTAATTTAGAAATAATATTATCTAATACTTTGGGGTCTCTTACTTTGCATATTTCTTCGCCATCAACTAATAGTGTATAGCTTTCAGTTGAATATATGTTATTTTCGTGGGTATTTAAATAGTTTAAAGCAAATGTACTGCTTAAGACTAATGTAGTGGCTGCTAGAAGTGAGGCTGCGCCTATAATTTGATCTTTATATTTTAAGAAAATAGCTTGTCTTTCTTCTTCATCGGGTAGTTGTTTGAAAATTTTCGAATTTTTGTTTTTAAGGTTCAATTTTTCTAATAACGGTCTAATTATATTTTTCATATTATACTTCCTGTATTTTTTTCGTTAGTATATTTATTATATATGTCAGTGCAAAAATTGTAATTTTCATTTCACATAAATAATGATATAATAAATATAAGTGTAATACTGTTCTTTTATTAAATCATCTTTTAATATTATAGTATATTAGATGATATTATGTCAACAAAATTAAGGTTAAATGTTTTCACAAAAATATAATAGAAATGTTACAATTATATTACAAGTATATGGCAAATTGATTATATATTACTATTATTGCCTAAAAGGAGTAAAATATGAGTTTTTTCTTACAAGAAATGCAAATAGATTTGGGGGATACCCCTATAGAAAATATATTTATTACTGACTATATGCCCTTTGCAGATGGAACGTATGTAAAGGTATATCTTTTAGGATATAAGTATGCAAAGGATAAGCAACAAAAATTTAACAACGAAACTATAGCTAAAAATCTTAAAATTCCCTTAGCAGACGTATTAAACGCATGGGATCATTGGGAAAAAGAAGGTATTGTAATAAGGCATCAATCGGATGATGATTATAATTATTTAGTTGAATTTGTAAATCTTAAGCAACTTTATGTTGATAATGTTTATAAGCATATTTCTAAAATAAATCAAGAAAAGGGTATTTATGTAGATAATGATAAACTTATTTCTTCTAGCAGAGGTGCTGAAAATAAAAAGATGATGCAAGAAATAGAGGAAATGTTTGGAAGACCATTAAAAATAAAAGAAAAACAAAAAATTGTATCATGGTTAAACAATTATAAGATGAAACCAGAAATTATGTCTCAAGCTTTTAGTTACTGTATTAATAATAAAAAGGTCAAAAGATTTAACTATATAGAATCTGTTGTATCTGGATGGCATGATGCTGGGGTGTGTGACATTGATACAATGGCTGAATACTTAGAAAATCGCAATGATAGATTTTTCGTTTATTCTAGAATCAGTAAAGCTCTGGGATTTAATAATAGAATTTTAACAGAGGCTGAAATGAAAACAATAGACAAGTGGGTGGACGAATGGGGATTTTCAATGGATATGATTTTAAAATGTTTAGAAAATTCAACCAAAATTTCAAATCCTAATTTAAATTATTTTGATAGTATTTTAAATAAGTGGTATAACAGTGGCTATAAAACTATTGATGATTTAAGGAATGATAAAAAGCCAGAAAATAAACAAAAAGTTATTAAGGAAACTATTAAAACTAAAAATAAGTTTCATAATTTTGATCAAAAAATAAAAAATTATTCTGAGGAAGAGTTAGAGCAAATAGTGAGAAATAGATTTAATAAAAAGCTTGATAAATTAGGACTTCAAGTACCTGAAGAAGGGGATGAAAATAGTGAAAAAGCAATTAATTGAAAATATTAAAACTGAATATAATAAAAAAAGGCTCAAGGCAGCAAGGGAAGCTGATTTGAGAAAAGAAGAGCTTTATGAAAGAATTCCTGGTTTAGAAGAAATAAATAGAAAAATCAGCCTGGCAAGCATAGAATTATCAAAATTATATTTGTCTAAACCAGATGATATTGAAGAACAGGTTTTAGAATTAAAGGAAAAAATAACTTGTCTTAAGAAAAACAAAGATGAATTTTATAATAAGTATAATATACCGAAAAATTTCACAGAACCCAATTATCAATGTAGTAATTGCAATGACACTGGTTATACGTTAGAAGGGAAACGGTGTAATTGCATGAACAAGCAAATTATTAATTATCTATATGATATTTCAAATATGATACATATGCTTAAAAGGGAAAACTTTGATACATTTGACATTAATATTTTCAGTAATGAATTATACAATAAAGAAAAATTAACTCCAAGACAAAATATGTACAAAATATTAGAAACTTGCGAAGATTTTTGCAATAACTTCGATGATGTTAATATGAATTTACTTTTTTATGGAGGAACAGGTTTAGGAAAAACATTTATGTGCAATTGTATTGCAAAAGCCCTTATAGACATGGAAAAGTCCGTGTTTTATCAGACTGCTTTTCATTTGTTTGAAATAGTAGAGAACCATAAGTTTTACAAACAAACTGAAACAGAAGAAAATAGGATTAGTTATAATATGATCTTTGACTGTGATTTATTAATAATAGATGACCTTGGTACAGAATTCAATAATTCTTTTACTAATGCGGAAATATTTAATATTTTAAATGAAAGGTTGATAACAGAAAAGAAAACAATTATATCAACTAATTTATCTTTGGAGCAGATGGCTGAAACTTACTCAGACAGAATAATGTCCAGAGTTTTTAGTAATTATGCGCCACTTAAATTTTATGGAAAAGATTTAAGATGGGAAAGTAAGTAGGAGAATGACAATGAAAAATAATTTGATATTTGGGCATAAAACCCCAGATACAGACAGTGTATGTTCAGCAATTACTTTGTCTAATTTAAAGAATAAAATAAATGAACCTTCCATACCTTATATATTAGATAATATTACAAAAGAAACGGAATTTGTATTAAATTATTTTAATGTAAAAACTCCTAATATTTTGACAAATGTTAAAATTCAAATAAAGGATTTATCATATGATAAAGTTAAACCTTTTAAGTTAAATCAGTCTGTACATTTTGCTTACTTTTTCATGAATGAAAATAAATTGAGAACTCTTCCTATTATTGATGATGATGGAAAATTAGCAGGTATCATAACAATGAAAGATATTGCTATGAGTTTAATCAACACAGATCAAAAATATTTATGTACTTCATATGATAATATTATTGAAACATTAATTGGCTCTGAACTTCTTAGATTTGACAATATTATAGAAGGAAATATTACGGTAGCTTCTTTTGAGGAAAAAACATTAAGAAATTCAGAAACATTAAATGAAAATTCAATTGTAATAGTTGGAGATAGGTATGACGTTATAAAGTATGCTATTGAATTAGGGGTAAAGTTAATAATAGTTACTGGAGATTTTAGTATTCCTTTGAGTTTACTAGATTTAGCAAAGAAAAATAAGATTAATCTAATAAAAACACCTTTTCATACGTACTATACAGCTAAAAATGTGTCATTATCTAAGTATGTAAATCATATAATGAAAACTTCAGGACTAATGATATTTACAGAAGATGATTATCTTGAGGATTGTAAGGAAGATATAGAACAATCAAAACATTCAAAATTTCCTATTATATCAAGAGATAAGAAGTATCTAGGATTACTTAGCAGAAATCATCTTATTAATCCATCTAGAAAAAAGGTTATTTTAGTAGACCATAATGAAATGGGGCAAAGTGCAGATGGAATTGAGGAAGCAGAAATACTTGAGGTAATAGATCATCATAAAATTGGTGATATTAAAACTCCTATTCCAATAAGCTTTAGAAATACTCCAGTAGGTAGCACTAATACAATTATATATCAAATGTACAAGGAAAATAATATAAAAATAGAAAAGCCTATGGCTGGACTTATGCTTTCAGGAATAATATCTGATACTTTATTGTTAAAGTCTCCTACTACTACTGACGCTGATAAGATTGCAGTAGAAAATTTAAGCAAAATAGTAGAATTAGATTTGTATAAATATGCGATGGATATGTTTAAAGCAGGTACTTCTTTAGAATCAAAATCTATTGAAGAGGTATTATACCAAGATTTTAAGAAATTTAATCTTGAATATAAGAATATAGGTATTTCTCAAGTTTTCACATTGGATATAAATCAAATTATGATTAATGAAAATGATTATATCAATCTTATAGACAATATAACATTAGCTAAAGACTATTTTATGATAATTATGGCAGTAACTGATATAGTAAATGAAGGATCGTACATATTTTACACCTCTGACAAAGAGAAAATTGTAAAATTGATTTTTAATATAGAAGATGTGCATCAAGGAATTTATATAGATAAATGTGTTTCAAGAAAAAAACAAATAGTACCGAGTGTAATAAATGCTATTAAACAAATGAATTAGTATTATGTTATTCTGAAAAAAGCAAAGAATCCATTTATTATAATGTGAAATTCTTTAGCTTTATTTCAGTGACAAATGGTAGTTTTTAATATATTCTATTAATTTTAAAATTATCTTTTTTCATTAATTCGATTATTTGTTGTATATGTTTTTCTCCATTTGTTTCTGCAGTTACTTCTAATTGAACATTCATATAACGGTCGGTAGCTTTGAATTGATTATGTTCTAGTTTAATAACATTTGCATTAACTGATGAAAGAATTTGAGATATTTTCATTAACTGTCCTGGAGTATCTGGCAAATCTACAGAAAAGCAAAATATTCTACTTCTTGAAACTAGTCCTTTATTTATTAATGATGATATAGTAAGAACATCTACATTGCCACCGCTTACAACGCAAGCAACGTTTTTATTTTTAATATTTAATTTCCTTAATGCGGCTAATGGCAATATTCCAGAAGTTTCTGCTATGAGTTTATGTTTTTCTACAAGCATTAATAGTGCTTCAGTCATATCTTCTTCTGTAACTTCAATAATACCATCTACATATTTATTCGCGATATTGTATGTTAATTCTCCTGGTTTTTTAACTGAAACGCCTTCCGCTGTAGTACGACAATGGTCAAGCTCCATAATTCTCCCCTTATTTAAAGATGTTTTCATTGTCAATGCACCTGATGGTTCTACGCCAGTAACTCTTATGGACGGTTTAAGGCTTTTGGCAATAAGAGCGATTCCACTGATTAGTCCACCACCACCTACAGGTACTAATATTTCGTCAATATTCTCTAATTCTTCAATTATCTCTAACCCAACAGTACCTTGTCCACAAATAACATCATAATCATCAAAAGCATGGACATAAGTATATCCTTTTTCTTTAGATAGACGCATTGATTCTTTATAAGATTCATCATATACATCACCATGAATAACAACTTCAGAACCATAAGATTTAGTTCCTTCAATTTTTATTAGAGGCGTTATGTTAGGCATAACAATTACTGAAGGAATTCCTAGTTTTTGTGCTGAAAGTGCTACGCCTTGAGCGTGATTTCCAGCTGACGATGCTATAATACCCCTTTTTCTTTCTTCCTTTGTTAAGTTGTTAATTTTATTAAAAGCTCCTCTAATTTTAAATGATCCAGTTACTTGAAGATTTTCTGGTTTAATATATACATTATTTCCATATTCTTTGCTGAAAAATTCACTATAAATTAAGTTTGTTTTCTTAAGTACTCTTTTTAGGTTTTGTGATGCATTTCTAATGTGTTCTTCATGATTGGTTGTCTCTAAATTTAATATTTTATTCTGTGTCATATCTTCCTCCAATTGATAATTTAATATAAAAAAAACGAGTATTCTCAAAGGACGAGAAAACCCGCGGTACCACCTTAATTGTGTATATACACCTCTTATCTGTTCTAACAAACATAGGCCTTCTAACGGTGCCAGACGCTTTTCTTACTGTTTTCAGAAAAGTTCTCAGGAGTGATTTTTAAATACTTGTAATACTATTTTTCACCAAACAATAGCTCTCTATAAATACAATATACTTAACTTTCTCCATCAACGAAATTATAATTGTTTATGATTGTAGTATTTAATTATTACTTTGTCAAGAAAAAAATTTTGAAAATTTATAAAAATAATTATTGACATTATATAATGCCATGTGTATAATTAGTAAAAAGTTAGAGAAAAGCTTTGACGGAGACAAAAATATCTTGCAAATAACTTCAGAGAGCCGATGGTTGGTGAAAATCGGTGTTATATGATATAATGATCACTCCTGAGCTTCCAAGTCGAATAAAAGTAGACAAGGACGTATTCCTGCGTTAATAGGATAGAGTTCAAAAAACTTATATAGTTTTTTCGACTTGAATGAGGCGATATTTTTTTATCGTAAAATAGGGTGGTACCACGAAAGACCTTTCGTCCCTATATATATCTATAGTTAGATGTATATAGAGATGAAAGGTTTTTATTTTTTTGAAAATGGTGGTAGAGCAACTTCAATAAGTATTTAAATTATAAAGGGAGGTTAATAAAATGTGTAGAACAGTAAGTTTTAAAGTTTCAAGTGGTATGGACTCAGCAGTAAGAGTGTTAACAACGCTTAGAAGAAAACAATTTGATGTGAAGGAATTCAGCATGGTAACTATTGATTCAAGTAATTCAGAATTTAAGGTTACATTAGAAGATGAAAATAAAAATGGATTAGATAAAGCTATATTACAAATGAATAAACTTGTTGATGTGTATGATATTGCAGAAGTTTAAGTAAATCAGAAATTAGAATTTGTTATTTTGACATTTTCATTATGGTCAGGATAGCATGCTAAATATAATAAAATATAATCTTAGGAGGAAATTGAAATGGGAACAATGTATTATGAAAAGGATGCAGATTTAAAGGTATTAGAGGGGAAAAAAGTTGCAATAGTTGGTTATGGAAGTCAAGGCCACGCTCATGCTCTTAATTTAAAAGAAAGTGGAGTAGATGTAGTTGTAGGTTTGAAAGAGGGAAGCAAATCAAGAGCAAAGGCTGAATCTCATGGACTTACAGTTAAAAGTGTATCTGAAGCTGCAAAGGAATCAGATGTAATTATGATTTTAGCACCTGATACAGCGCAAAAACAAATTTATGAAGAAAGTATTGCTCCAAATTTGGAGGAAGGAAATGCTATTGCATTTGCTCATGGGTTTAATATTCATTTCCATCAGATAGTTCCACCAAAGAATGTTGATGTATTTATGGTAGCACCAAAAGGACCTGGACATTTAGTTAGAAGAACATATCAAGAAGGTAAAGGTGTACCTGATGTATTTGCAGTTTATCAGGATTATACAGGAAAGTGCAGAGATATTACATTTGCATATGCTAAAGGTATAGGAGGAACAAGAGCTGGTATTATCGAAACAACATTTAAAGAAGAAACGGAAACAGATTTGTTTGGAGAGCAAGCTGTTCTTTGTGGAGGTATCACAGAACTTATAAAAGCAGGATTTGATACTTTAACAGAAGCTGGTTACCAACCGGAAATAGCATATTTTGAATGTTTGCATGAAATGAAATTAATTGTAGATTTAATTTATGAAGGTGGATTTGAAAATATGAGATATTCCATTAGTGATACAGCAGAATATGGAGATTATGTAACAGGTAGAAGGGTTATAACTCAAGAAACAAGAAAAGAAATGAAAGAGATACTTTCAGAAATTCAAACTGGGCAATTTGCAAGTACTTGGATATCTGAGAATCAAGCAGGAAAACCAAAGTATTATGCAATGAAAAATATGGAATTAGAACATCCAATTATAGAAACAGGAAAAAAATTGAGATCAATGATGTCTTGGATTAATAACCCAGCGGAAGGTCAAGAATAAATTAAAAAAGGTGACAAAATGAAACTATCAGGCTCAAAAATAATTTTAAAAGTCTTAAAAGAAAAAGGCATAGATACCTTGTTTGGATATCCAGGTGGAGCTGTAATACCTTTTTTTGATGCTCTATACGATGATCTTGATCATTTCAAGGTATACAGACCAGCCCATGAGCAAAATGGTGTTCATGCAGCAGATGGATATGCCAGAAGCACAGGAAAGTTAGGCGTATTTATTGCAACATCAGGACCAGGCGCAACAAATGCAATAACTGGTATTGCCAATGCATATATGGATTCTGTACCATTACTAGTAGTTTCAGGTCAAGTTGCAAACACTCTTATAGGTAAAGATTCTTTTCAAGAGGTAGATATAACAGGATTAACATTATCAGTAACAAAACATAATTATTTAGTTCGAAATGTTGAAAATCTAGAGGATGTAATAAGAGAAGCTGTAGATGTTGCTTTAGAAGGCAGACCTGGTCCGGTTTTAGTTGATATTCCAAAGGATGTATTTTTAAAAGAATGTGTATATAAGGGAAGTAAAACTAAATACGAAAGAAAATTTAAAGTACCAGAAGAAGAATATTTTAATAAAGCGGTCGAATTGATAAATAAAGCTGAAAGACCTGTAATTTATGCAGGTGGAGGAGTGAGAATATCAAAAAATGATGAACTTTTATTAGAGTTCGCAAAAAAAGCTGATATACCAGTTTGTAATAGTTTTATGGGTCTAGGTACTATACCAAGAAGTAATAAATTATCTCTTGGGTTTGTTGGAATGCATGGTTCATTGGAAACAAATATGGCAGTAACTAATTGTGATTTATTAATTGCCATTGGAGCACGGTTTAGCGATAGGGTTATAGGTCAACCAAATAAATTTGCACCAAGTGCCAGCATTATACACATTGATATAGATTCAACTGAGATAGATAAGAATACTTATGAGAGTATTCCTTTAATAGGAAATATGAAAGGTATTTTAAAAAAATTGATTGAAAAATCTGAAGAAAAAGACAGAAGTAAGTGGCTTGAAGAAATAATGTTAAAAAAGTTAAAAGTAGATATTGAAAATCAATTTGTTCCAGAAAACATTCTTAATAATATTAATGAAGTATATAATGCAGATACTATAGTAGCAACAGATGTTGGGCAACATCAGATGTGGACGGGTCAATATTGGAAATTTAATAAATCTAATGAATTCATAACATCTGGTGGACTTGGAACAATGGGGTTTGGAATTGGTGCAGCAATAGGTGCACAAATAGGAAATCCAAGTAAAAATACTATATTAGTAACTGGTGATGGTAGTTTTAGAATGAATTGTCAGGAGCTTGTAACAATTGCTAAATACAAACTTCCAGTGAAGATAATTTTATTGAATAATAATACTCTTGGTATGGTAAGACAATGGCAAAGAATGTTCAGTAATGCTAGATATTCAGAAACCGATAATTATGATGAAGTAAATTATCAAATGCTTACTGAATCTTATGGAATAAAAGGTTATAGAGCTGAATCTTTGAAAGAACTTAACGAAGTACTCAATGAAACTAAAAATATTAATGAACCTATTTTAATTGAGTGTAAGATAAATATAGATTGTAGTGTTTATCCAATAGTTCCACCAGGCAGACCCATTGATGAACTATTATTAAATGGCTAATGTACGGGACGCATTGTATGCGTCCCGCAGTTTGCATATTGCAAAACTATAATTTTATTATGTGTGTTGGGAACATTTTACGGATATTGTATGAGGCATTTACAAAGAGTATTGCAGACACAATTAAAATTACATTATATTTAATTGTATTACTTATTGAAAATACTAAAATTTCCATAATTGGATGTATGAAGCTTGAAAGCAACAGAGATACAATTCCCCATAACATAGAAAAGTCCAAACATATATAAGAATGAAGGTTTAATGGATATTTACTGTAATCCCACATTTTATGATTAAAAACCTTATCTAGTATTCTTCCTACTAAATATTCTAAAAATGTTACAGCTATAATACTTCCTAAAGTAGCTATAAGTAATGCATTAAATCTTGAGTCAATAGATATTTCGCTAAATGTATAAATAGAAATTATTACAATAGCACATAAACCATATAATGGACAAAAGTAATTTGTAAGAAATCCTCCTCGTATGATTAATTTTTTATTGATAATACTTCCAAATAAAGTTTCAAAAAAGGAACCTCCAAATCCATATATAATGAAAAATAAAGTTAAGTCAATTAGATTATATTGCATAAAATTCTCCTTTATCCCCGTTAATATATTCTTTGGATAATAAGAAAAAATATGCTTACGTTTATATACCAATATTTGTTGTTATTTCAATAAGATTCAAAAATTTTTAACTAGTTTTTTTAAATCTTTTACTTGCATTAAGTGGAAGCTTTTAAGTAGTATTAACCCCATCAAATATAACAATGACAATATTATTATGCTTGAAAATAGAGCAAATATATTATGAGAAGAATTTCTTATAAACATTGTAAATAAAACCCTAGAAGTTAGACAGGAAAATCCTGCAACTAGTATTGGTTTGAATATCCAATTTGATACATCAAAAATAATACATGATACTTGTAATAGTTTAATTAAATATAAAAAAGTATTTAATACAGTAGTTAAAAAAAGGGCAAATAAGTAAGCATCAAAACCGTATATAGGAATAAGGAAATATATAATTGAAATTTTAAGAATAGATTCTATTATATTTATTTTAAAAGAACTTACTTGTTCTCCTAAAGCATTTAACATAGAAGATATTACCATATTTAAATACATAAAGGGACATACTAATGAAATAATTTTTAACATTAATCCTACTTGAGGGTCATTGTAAACGGCCATAGCAATTTCGTTTGGAAAAGTTATGAATACACTAACTACAAGAATACCTGAAAGTGCTGTAAAATGCAAAACTTTTGAAAGTGTAGCAGTTACCTTTTTTTCATTTGATTTTACATTATCACTTGCAACCGAAGGAATTAAAATGGATGCAAGAGATGTTAGAAATGATGATGGAAAAAACAAAAGTGGTAAAACCATACCTTTTATCATTCCATATAGGCTCATGGCAGCTTCAGCTGTTGCACCATATAAAATTAATCTAGTTGGTATCATAGTATTTTCAACAGTTCTTAATACTGAATTTAAGTATGACGTACCAGATAGTGGTATTGAAATTCCAAGAATTTTAAATATCATATTTTTAGGTTTTCGTTTGATATATTTATTAGCAAAAGGTTTTTTGTCAAATATGTATAAAAACCATGTAAATAACAGTGAAAATATTTCTTCAATTGTCATACCAATAGCAACAGCAGCACATCCATATTCTAAGCCTTTTGGTAAATAGATACTCATTATAGAAAGTATAATAAAAATTCTAACTAGTTGCTCTGTTATTTGAACAATTGCAGGTTTAATTATCTTTCCAACCGCATAAAAGTAACCTTTATAACATGAAGATACAGCCATAACTGGTAAACTTGGTACTAAATACAGTAGTGATAGAACAGTTCTTTTATCATTTAATATATTAATACCAATATAATTAGCAAAATAATACATAATAAAAGCTGCTAAAAGACCGGTAAATAAAGAAAGAACAATTGCTTGATGCAAAGATTTTTTTGCATTAGCGTAGTGATTTAAGGCAAGTTCTTCAGAAACTAACCTAGATACTGCTATTCTTATCCCTGATGTTGCTAAAGTTACCATAAGCATATAAAAAGATAAAATTAGTTGATATAGTCCAATACCTTCAGACCCAAGGACATTAGCAAGATAAATACGAAAAAAAAATCCAACAAATCTCACTATTGTCGTAGCAATAGTCAATATTAATGTTCCAAGAATAATGTTCTGCTTTTTCATAACTAACCTCATAATATAACTTTTGAGTGTAAACGTGTCCTGTCAACTAGGCATGTTTATATTTTCACCTCGTTATAATAATATGCTAAAAAGTTAAATTAAGAAGATAAATTTTCATTACACTGTAGGGGACGCATTGTATGCGTACCGCAACGCGTCTGTAAAAGCAGATTGTAGGGGACGCATTGTATGCGCCCCGCAATATGTTTATAATGAATTAATCTCTGTATTTACCTTTTCTAATTCTTCTGGAATATTTATATGTTGAGGACATTTAGATAGACATTCCCCACAATTTAGGCAATTATTTGCCTTGTTCTTTTCACCAATGAAATTATAATTTCTAATAGCGAGAAATTTATTTTCAGTTTTTTTATAATCGTTATAAACTCCAAAATTACCTGGTATATCTACTCCATGAGGGCAATCCATACAATAGCGGCAAGCTGTACATGGTATAGGTTTAATTTTTCTTAAATCTTCAACAACACGATCAATGACTTTTAACTCATCATTAGTTATTGGTTTAAAATCTGTAAATGTAGCCATATTATCATTAAGCTGAGTTAAATTTGACATCCCACTTAATACTATTGCTATATTTGGTAAAGAAGCAACCCATCTTAATGCCCAAGATGCAGTGCTTTTATTAGAATCATAATTTTTAAAATGTTTTTCTACTGCTTGTGCAAAAGAAGCAAGAAATCCACCTCTTACTGGTTCCATAACAAAACATGGTATATTTCGTTTTTCTAGAATTTCATATGCACCCTTTGCATCATTTTCATTCCAATCCCAGTAGTTAATTTGAAGTTGTACAAAATCCCATTCATGTTGAGAAACCATTTCTTCTAACAATTCATTTGTATCATGAAATGAAAAACCTATATGTTTTACTTTGCCTTCTAATTTTTTCTTTAACATGAAATCATATAAATTGAACTTGTCCATTATTTCTTTTCTCTTTGAACCCATAGAGTGCAGTAAGTAAAAATCAAAATACTCAGTATTGCATTTTTCCAATTGTTCATTAAACAATTTTTCCGCATCATCTTCTTTTTCAACTTTCCATATAGGAAGTTTGCTAGTTAAAAAGTAGCTTTCTCTAGGAAATTCAGGGAGGACTTTCCCTAAAAATCTTTCTGATTCTTCGTCATGGTAATTATATGCAGTATCAAAATAATTCAATCCACTACTAATTGCATGATTGATCATTTCTTTAGCTTGTAAGAAATCAATTTTATTATCTTTCACAGGAAACCTCATACATCCGAATCCTAATTTTGGTAATTCTAAACCAAATTTTTCAATATATTTTTTATCCATATTCAAAACCTACCTTTTAAATATCTTTTTTTCATTAATAATAATATTATAACATCCGGTAAAAACTAAAACAACTAAAAAAACTATTGACAAATGTAAAAATGAGGGTTAACATATACTTACACCCCCCACGGTAGGGGGGAGATTAGGAGGGATAATATGAAAGCCGATAAGGATAAAATAAATCAATTATTAAAAACAGCAGCTGGACAAATTGAAGGTATTTCGAAAATGGTTAATGAAGATAGATACTGTATTGATATTTCAAATCAAATATTAGCTGTTCAATCTATTCTAAAAAAAGCAAATAATGAAATATTAAAAGCGCATATGGAAATGTGCGTAAAACAAGCTTTCATAGAGGGTAATGAAGAAGAAAAAATCAAGGAAATTATTATGATTATAGATAAATTGTCGAAATAAGAAAGGGATGAAATTATGAAATCTCAAAAGTTCGATGTAACTGGTATGACATGTTCAGCATGTTCTGCTAGAATCGAGAAAAATATAAATAAAACAGATGGAATTCAAGAAGCAAGTGTAAATCTTTTAAGTAATAATATGACTGTGAAGTATGATGAATCACTTTTGAATGAGTCAGATATTATAAAAATTGTACAGGAAACAGGTTATGGTGCATCTATAGTAGGAAAAGAAAAATCTAATGTTAAAAAAAATCAAGGTCCCTCTGTTGCAGAAGTAGAGTTTAGAGAAATGAAAAAAAGAATGGTCGTTTCATTTATTTTTGCAGTACCACTATTTTATATATCGATGGGGCATATGTTTGGTTGGCCATTTTTAGAAATGTTTCATGGTATAGAAAATTCATTAATATTTGCATTTACTCAGCTATTACTGGCTATACCTGTTATGATTGTTAATAGTAAGTATTATAAGGTTGGATTTAAAACTTTATTTAAAGGGTCTCCAAATATGGATTCTTTAATTGCCTTAGGTACAACTGCAGCAGTTGCTTATGGAATATTTGCAATTTATAAAATAGGATTTGGTTTAGGTCATATGAATATGGATATGGTTATGGAATATTCAATGGAACTTTACTTTGAATCTGCAGGAGTAATATTAGCTTTAATAACATTAGGAAAATTCTTGGAAGCGAGGGCAAAAGGAAGAACCTCTGATGCTATTAAAAAGTTAATGGATTTATCTCCTAAAACAGCTGTAGTAGAAAGAGATGGACAGGAAATTGAAATACCAGTTGAAGATGTTGTTCAAGGCGACATTGTTATTGTAAAGCCAGGTCAAAGCGTTCCTGTTGATGGAACTATTACATTTGGGAATTCATCAATTGATGAATCAATGTTGACAGGTGAAAGTATACCTATTGAAAAGAAGATAGGAGATAAGGTTATTGGTGCAAGTGTTAATAAATCAGGATATTTTAAATTTGAGGCAGTTAATGTAGGAGACGATACGACATTATCACAAATTATCCGTCTAGTTGAAGAGGCAAGTTCTTCTAAGGCACCTATAGCAAAGTTAGCAGATAAAATTAGTGGTATCTTTGTTCCTGTTGTAATTAGTATTTCTGTTCTTGCAACCATTTTGTGGTTAATACTTGGAGCATCATTTGAATTTGCCTTATCAATTGGAATTGCTGTTCTTGTAATTTCGTGTCCATGTGCATTAGGTCTTGCAACACCTACTGCAATTATGGTTGGAACAGGTAAAGGTGCTGAAAATGGTATACTGATTAAGTCAGCAGAAGCATTGGAGATAGCTCATCATATTCAGACTGTAGTTATGGATAAAACAGGTACAATTACAGAGGGTAAACCAAGGGTGACTAATATATTGACTAATGGAAACATAGATAATGTTGAAATGCTGAAAATAGCAGCATCAGCTGAAAAAGGTTCAGAACATCCTTTGGCAGAAGCAATTTTAGAAGAAGCAAGAACTAAAAATATTGATTTATATAAAGTTGATAGATTTGAAGCAATACCTGGTCAAGGGTTAGAAGCTGAAGTAAATAATAAAAAATATTATATGGGAAACATAAGATTAATTAATGAAAAAAATATTAATAATCAATTTTTAGAGGAAAGTACAAAACTAGCTGAAGAAGGTAAAACACCTCTTTATTTTGCAGATGATAAAAGTGTTTTGGGAATAATAGCTGTAGCTGATATTGTTAAGCCAACAAGCCAGAAAGCTATTAAGGAATTTGAAGCTATGGGTATTGAAGTTATAATGTTAACTGGGGATAATAAAAAAACTGCAGAAGCTATTAGAAAACAACTAGGTATTACAAGAGTTATAGCAGAAGTTCTTCCTCAAGATAAAGAAAGAGAAATAAGAAATATTCAAGAACAGGGTAAAAAGGTAGCTATGATTGGCGATGGTATAAATGATGCACCGGCTTTAGCAAGAGCAGATGTTGGTATTGCAATTGGAGCAGGAACAGATGTTGCTATAGAGTCAGCTGATATAGTATTAATTAGAAGTGATTTGTTAGATGCAGTAACAGCAGTACAATTAAGTAAAGCAACAATCAGAAATATAAAGCAAAATTTATTCTGGGCATTTATATATAACACTATTGGTATACCTTTAGCAGCAGGGGTGTTTTACAATTTGCTTGGATGGAAGTTAAATCCTATGTTTGCAGCAGGAGCAATGAGTTTAAGTTCAGTTTCAGTAGTTTCAAATGCATTAAGACTTAAATTTTTTAAGCCTGTTAGAACGATAGAAGAATCAGAAATAAATACTAAATCAATATTTAACGTTGATGACTCAAAAGTCATAAAAGAAGACTTATTTAATAAATCAGATAATAATGAAAAAGGAGAAAATATTATGAAAAAAACATTAATAGTAGAAGGTATGAGTTGCGGACATTGTAAAGCAGCAGTTGAAAAAGCTTTAAAATTTGTAGATGGTGTTGAAGATGCAGTGGTGGATTTAGATAAAAAAGCTGCAGAAGTTAATTTGACTACAGAAGTTAGTGATGATGTTTTATCAAAGGCTGTAACAGATGCAGGATATGAAGTAGTTGAAGTTAAATAAGAAAAAATAAATCCAGTAAAGTCTCCTTATTAAGGGATTTTACTGGATTTTATTAATGTATATGTGAGATTAAAAATAAAATATTATTATCTATAAAAATAATAATTAGAGAATAGATAATATTTTACCTACCAATAATCCTCCGCCAGTTCCAACAATATAACCCATCATTGACATAAGAACTCCGATAGGTATCAAGGCTTCACTGTATGCTGCCGCAAGAATAGGTGCTGAAGCTACTCCTCCTATGTTAGCGAGACTGGCTACACCACAAGTGAATAAATCTAATTTGAACAATTTTGCTATAATTGCAAGTACTAATGCATGAATTCCTAAAATCATAAATCCAGAAATTATATATAAAGGTGCTTGAGTAAGTTCAGCAAAGTTAGCACGTGAAGCTATTAAACCTACAATTGTATACAACATTGTATTTGATATTTGCGAAGAACCAGGTATTTTAGCAATTGGTGTCATAGCTCCAATTACGCCAAGAATAGTTACAATAATTACAGTCCAAGTAGTACCTGATAGGAAATCTGATTGAGGAAGTTTTCCTCCTATAAACGTAGCAATTGCAGAAATAAATAAACTTGTGCCTAAAAGGAAAATCAAATCTGCAAATTCAATATTTTTCCTTGTGTTTTCTTGTTCTTTTGCAAGATTTTCACCAATTTCATCAATTACTGAAGTATCTGCTTTAGTCCACTTTGCAAATTTTAATGCATGAGGCACCATTGCTAATAAAATCATTACCCATATAGAATAATTTATGGAATCCATTAATAGAGCATATCCAAGTTTTGCATCAGATACGTTTAAAGCTCCTTGTACAGCAACCATGTTTCCAGTTCCACCCATCCAGCTTCCGCATAAAGCTGCAAATGCCTTCCATGTTTCTGCTTCATACATTCCTTTGAACACGAGATATGTTACAATAAATCCTATACCAATACTTATTGCTGCTCCAAAAAATGCAAGCAACATCTTAGGACCTAACTTTAGTATTTTCCTTAAGTCACATTTAAGAAGCATTAAAAATATCATTGCTGGAAGTAAATTGCTTTTAAGTATACTATAACTCGCATTTACTTCATCGGTTTTTTGCCATAAACCAAAAGTAGAGAAAAGCATAGCTATTAAGTATATTAAAACGACAGCAGGTACATATTTAAAAAACTTTCCACCATATTTTTTTTCAATCCATACAGTTAAACCAGCAAAAAATATTAAAAATGCAACATATGTAAATCCACTAGTAATCATAAATTTTCCTCCTTGAATTAATAATAATTTATATAAAAAATATTCACCTTCCTATGATAAATATTTTTATTTTTGTATATTCATATGATATATGATGCGCAAATTTTCGAAAAATAAAACGAGGCCATATAAAATAACACTATATTGTTAATTTATATGGCCTCGTTAACGATGATGTTTAGGTTTTAAACATCTTGATAAACAAGTGCATTAATATGTAATTTGGTTTTCAAAAATAAGTATAACTATTTATATTATATAAGAATATTTATAAATAGTCAACTAAAAAATCACATATGTTAGTGTAAAATTACTGTAGGAATTGACTTGATAATAATTTTAAGTTGATGTATAATATAAACAAAATACTAACATATTTTTAATTGTACATTAAATATTATATAAGGTGATGTGTTATGGTTTATGTGTGATAACAATACAGTGTATATTATAGGCGAATCTAGAACTAATATGGACAATGCGATAACTATTATATATAATTCATTTTATATGGGTTTTGAAGTAAATGTTGAGACTGATGATATAGTTGATGTTGGATGTGTTCATACTATAGGTATAACTGAAAGTTTTGTTAAAAAAATTTTTATAGGTAAAAATATGTTAGAATTTGAAAAAGATATTGAAAGCGTTATTAAAAAGCGATATCATGGAACTTCTCAAAAGGCTATTTTAGTTTCATATAAAGATGCCTTGAGAAAATATATAGATATTAAGAAAAAATATTATTAGTGGCTGTTTTATTTATATGATATAGCACAACTGTATTGGAGTAAATAAAAACCAGCAAAAACAAGTATTCTTGTTTTGCTGGTTTTTTTAATTAAAAAATGGAAATTAATAATTATAATATAAAATATATTTAAAGGAGTGATGTTTTGATAGATCAAAAAATACTTGATATGAAAGAAGAAATTATCAAAAGTGTACAAGATTCTGTGAAAATAAGAAGTGTCGAAGAAGAGCCTAAAGATGGTATGCCCTTTGGCAAGGGAGTTCATAATTCATTAATACATTGTTTAAATCTTTCGGAATCATTAGGGTTTAAAGCTGTAAATGTGGATAACATGATAGGATATGCAGAGTATGGTCAGGGAGACGAAATGGTAGCTATTCTAGGACATTTAGATGTAGTACCTGAAGGTGAAGGATGGACTTATCCTCCTTATGCTGCTGAAATTCATAACGGAAAAATCTATGGAAGAGGCACTACTGATGATAAAGGCCCTACAATTGGTGCTTTATATGCATTAAAAGCGATAAAAGATTTAAATATTCCTTTAAAAAGAAGAGTTAGAGTATTCTTTGGACTAAATGAAGAAACAGGAAGCAACTGTGTTAAGTATTATGTTGAAAAAGGTG
Organism: Sedimentibacter sp. MB31-C6; assembly: GCF_035934735.1. Classification (NCBI taxonomy): domain Bacteria; kingdom Bacillati; phylum Bacillota; class Tissierellia; genus Sedimentibacter; species Sedimentibacter sp. MB31-C6. The sequence continues at coordinate 1,295,283 of NZ_CP142396.1, read as the reverse complement.
AAGAAATGCCTGTTTGTGGATTTACTCCCGATGCAGAATATCCAATAATAAATGGAGAAAAAGGTATTGTTACTTGTAAATATACCAGAAAATTAAATCAAAGCGGTGACATGATTTTAAAATCTGTTAAAGGTGGAATTGCCGCAAATGTGGTTCCTGATTTTGCAGAAGCAGAAATAATTGTTGCTGGAAATAATAAAGAAATTAAAAAGCTATCAGATAAAACAGAAGATATAAAAATTGAAGAAAAAGAGAATTCAATAATTATTAAATGCCATGGAGTTTCTGCTCATGGAAGCACTCCTGAAAAGGGTAAAAATGCAATTTCTTATTTAATGAAGTTTTTAGAAAGATTAAATTTCACAGGAGATTTCAAAGAATTCTTGGATTACTATAATGAATATATAGGAACTGATTTAAATGGAGAAAGCTTGGGGATTTATCTAGAAGATGATATATCTGGTAAACTTATATTTAACTTAGGTACAGTTTTAGGAAATGAAAATGAGTTAAGTTTTGAAATTAACATAAGATATCCCGTTAAAAAGACATTTGAAGATTTCAATGACACATTTAAAGAAAAAATGGAATTAGGAAAATTTAAAGAAGTTTATTTACGACATAAAAAAAGCCTTTATGTATCTCCAGATACTGAATTTATTAAAAAACTTCAAAAAGTTTATGAAGAACAATTTGGTGAAAAGGCAGAATTAATTTCTATAGGTGGAGGCACTTATGCTAAGGCTATGAAAAATATAGTTGCATTTGGTCCGATAATGAAAGGTCAGCCAATGGTTGAACATAAACCGGATGAATATATTGAAATTGATTCATTAATGAAAAATGTTCAAGTAATGGCAGCAGCAATAAAAGAGCTCGCTAATTAATATAAAAATATAAATTTGGAGGATAAAAATGAAAATTACAGATATAAGAATAGGTGAAATTTCAGTGCCTTTGAAAACACCTTTTAAAACAGCCCTAAGAACAGTTAGTAGTGTAGAAGATATAATAGTTGAAATTCATACTGATACAGGTCATGTAGGATATGGAGAAGCACCACCTACAGGAGTTATTACAGGAGATACTAAAGGTTCTATTGTAGGAGCATTAAAAGAACATATAATAAAAAATATCGCAGGTATGGATGTTGAAAACTTTGAAGATATTATGCTTAAATTAAACAGTTGCGTAGTTAAAAATTCTAGTGCTAAGGCAGCAGTTGACATAGCTTTATATGACTTATATGGTCAATTGTACAATGCACCTCTTTACAAGTTATTAGGAGGTCATAGGAAAGAAATTATTACAGATATAACTATAAGTGTAAATGATCCTGAAGAAATGGCAAAAGACAGTATTGATGCTATTAGTAGGGGATTTGAAACATTAAAAATAAAGGTTGGCAAAGATTCAGCAAAAGATATTGAAAGAATGAAGGCTATAAGAAAAGCGGTTGGTTATGATATCAAGTTGAGAATAGACGCTAATCAAGGTTGGAAACCAAAAGAAGCAGTTAAAGTATTAAGGAAAATGGAAGATGAAGGTCTTGATATTGAATTTGTTGAGCAACCGGTTATTGCTCATGATATAGAAGGTTTAAAGTTTGTAACTGATAATATATCAATTCCTGTGTTAGCAGATGAATCAGTATTCTCACCTGAAGATGCATTAACAATTCTTCAAACTAGAGCAGCAGATTTCGTTAATATTAAATTAATGAAGACAGGGGGGTTACACAATGCATTGAAAATTTGTTCTGTTGCAGAAATCTATGGTGTTGAATGTATGATAGGCTGTATGTTGGAAGCAAAGGTAAGTGTAAATGCAGCAGTACATTTAGCAGCAGCAAAAAGTATAATAACTAAAATAGATTTAGACGGACCTGTTCTTTGTAGCGAAGATCCTGTAGAAGGCGGAGTAGTATTTAATGAATACAAAATTACATTAAATGACCAGCCAGGTCTTGGCGTTAAAAAAGTTAACGGTATAAGATATTTTAACTAAAGATTATTTTTATTTAAAAAAATAACATATGATAAAGATATAATGATATAATGGTATAAAAAATTAAAGGAAAATATATGAAATATAAGAGAATTTTGTTTTTAATTTTAATACCAATATCATTACTATTAACTCAAATTGCAAAATATAACCAGATGTTTGCGGAGTATTATGCTACTAAAGTATATTCTATTTTTTCAAAGGTGATAGGATATACTTCTTCACTAGTGTCTATATCCTTGACAGAAATTATAATAGTAATATTAGTGATTAGCATGATTAGTTATTTGATTATAACTATAATAAAAACAATAATAGATAAATCTGCTAAATATTTTAAGATGTTTTTTTTAAATATAATTGTATTAACTGCTTGTATTTATTTTTTATTTGTTTTATTTTGTGGTATTAATTATTATAGATATGAATTTACAGCATACAGTGGACTTGAAATAAAACCGTCTACTAGGGAAGAATTAATAGATCTTTGTGAAGTGTTAAAGAATCAAGCAAATGACTTAAGAACAATGTTGGAAACAAATGAATTTGATGTAGCGGATGTATTTGATAACACCTATTACGAAACTTCTATTAGGGCACAGTCTTCTTTTAGTAATATATCTAACACATATGAAATTTTGAAAGGAAATTATCCTGCTCCAAAACCTGTAATGTTATCAAGAGCTATGTCTTATATAAACATAACAGGTATGTTTTTTCCATTTACTTTTGAATCCAATATTAATGTAGATATACCACCATATCAAATACCATCAACTATGTGTCATGAACTCGTACATTTAAGAGGATTTATGAGGGAGGATGAAGCTAATTTTATTTCATATTTAGCTTGTATAAATTCAGGATATGAAGATTTCGCTTATAGTGGTACCATGCTTGCTTTAAATCATAGTATGAATGTTCTTTATGAGGAAGATTACAATGCTTATATAAAAATATATAGTTCTCTTTCTGATGATGTCAAAAAAGATTTAAGTTATTCTAATTTATATTGGAAACAATTTGATACTAAGGTAGCTGAAATTTCAAATAAGGTTAATGATAGTTATTTAAAGGCAAATAATCAGCAAGATGGTGTAAAAAGTTATGGTAGAATGGTTGATTTGCTTTTAGCTTATTATAAGTAAATATGAAAATGCTATAACATTAATAATATTTTATCTTTGGGATAAAATAACATTAATCATCTATGAAAGGAGATAATGTTATGGCAAGAATTAGTTGTACAGTAACGAACTGTTTTTATAATGAAAGACAGGGTTGTACTGCACCAACACTAAAAGTTGACGGAAAAAAAGCTTTCGAAAGCCGTTCAACTTGTTGTGATACATTTGTTGAACAGAAACCTGGTATTAAAAGTTCTGTAGGAGATCCATATAAAAATATGGAAATTAAGTGTGGAGCGGTAAAATGTGAATACAATAAAGATGAAAAGTGCGAAGCTACCAATGTATTGGTAAATGGCAAAAATGCTAAAGTACCTGAAGAAACATGCTGTAGTACATTTAAGTATTTTTTAGAAGATGACAAAAGATAATAATGTAGTATAATATTATGAAAATAGTTTAATACAGCAGACAAAGTCGTAAGGATTAAAAACCTTGCGATTTTTTATTATATTAAAAATAATGTTGCTGTTTTCCACCAATCCCTATTGATAATATATAACATTGATAATATAATAATGTAATAACTAGACATAATAAAAGGAGGCAATAGCAATATGAATTATAATCCTACAGAATTTAAGTATCCATCTAGAAGAAATGTTATGTATGCTAATAGAGGTATGGTAGCAACATCTCAACCTTTAGCATCTCAAGCAGGGTTGGAAATATTAAAAAAAGGCGGAAATGCCATTGATGCAGCAATAGCTACAGCGGCTTGCTTAACTGTTGTTGAACCTACATCAAATGGGTTAGGAAGTGATGCCTTTGCATTAGTATGGACTAAAGACAAACTTCATGGTTTGAATGCAAGTGGGTATTCACCTTATGATATATCTATTGAAAAGCTTAAGAAAAGAGGTTATACAGAAATACCTAAGTATGGTGTTATACCTGTAATGGTACCTGGAGCACCTGCAGCTTGGGTAGAATTGTCCTCTAAATTTGGAAAGCTTCCATTATCAGAAGTTTTAGAACCAGCTATTAATTATGCTAGAAATGGCTTTACAGTTTCAACAACTGTAAAGAGATTTTGGGATGAAGCTTATGATACTTATAAAAAAGAAGATGGCGAAGAGTTCAAATATTGGTTTGATACTTTTACAAAGGATGGCAGAACCCCTAGAAATGGAGAGTTATGGAAACTTCCTTACCATGCAGATACTCTTGAATCCATAGGTAAAACTAAAGGAGAATCATTTTATAAAGGGGAAATAGGAGATAAAATTGATGCTTTTTTCAAAAAGTATAATGGTTATTTAAGTAAAAAAGATTTAATGGATTATAAACCTGAATGGGTTGAACCAATTAATGTGAATTATAGGGGATATGATGTTTGGGAAATACCACCTAACGGTCAAGGACTAGTAGCTCTTATGGCATTAAATATATTAAAGGGTTTTGAATTTGATAAAAAAGAAATCGGTGATACATATCATAAACAAATGGAGGCTATGAAACTTGCTTTTGCTGATGGAATAAAATATATTACTGATAAAAGTAAAATGAAAGTTGAAGTAAGCAAACTATTATCAAATGAATATGGTCAGAAAAGAAAATCATTAATAACAGAAGAAGCTCTTAGCCCTGAAGCTGGTGACCCTAATTGTGGTGGTACAGTTTATCTGTGTACAGCTGATGAAGAAGGAAATATGGTGTCATATATTCAAAGTAATTATTTAGGGTTTGGATCAGGTATTGTAATACCAGAAACAGGTATTGCACTTCAAAATAGAGGAAATAATTTTAGTTTCGACTTAAATCATGATAATTGTTTACTTCCTCATAAAAAAACATATCATACAATAATACCTGGATTTTTAACAAAGGATGGTAAGGCAGTAGGTCCATTTGGAGTAATGGGAGCTTTTATGCAACCTCAAGGACATGTTCAAGTTGTGATGAATATATTAGATTTTGATATGAATCCTCAGGAAGCATTAGATGCACCAAGATGGATGTGGACTAAAGATAAAACTTTTGAAGTGGAAAAGGGAGTTCCAACATATATTGTTAATGATTTAATAAAAAGAGGGCATGACATTAAAATTCAAACTGATGAGTATCCTTTTGGAAGAGGACAAATAATCCTTAGAACAGAAGAGGGAACTTATTGTGGAGGTACTGAACATAGAGCAGATGGTCATATAGCAGTATGGTAATTTTTTAATATAAAATATAGTTATGATTAGATATCTAATCATAACTTTTTTTTATTAGACTAATAAAATTACTATTGATATACTTTAATAATAATTGAAAAGGGGATTGAAAAATGAAGCAATATGGTTATATTACTTTTAAATCAGTATCGTATGCCATGAAATTCGAAGCTGAATTAAAAAAGCATAAAATAAAATTAAAAATTATACCTGTACCTAGAAGCATCAGTTCTAGCTGTGGTTTATGTGGTAGATTTAACAAAGATGATATTGACATACTTCAATCTATTGTTAATGATAATAATTTGGATTATGATAATATTTATTTAAATATTTAGTTATATAGCAAAGGATAAATAACATCCACAAATAAATCCTATTAATAGAAAGATTGCAGAACTTTTTCCCTGATGTAAAATATTAGCTTCTGGTATAAGCTTGTTAGCAGAAACATATAGCATACTACTGGCAGCAGCAGAAAGACAAAAAGCGATAAAGTAATCTGATATTCCTCCTAATATTGCACCTAAGACAGCCCCAAAAGCAGTTGGAAGACCTGTTAATAAAGTTAAAATAATTATGGATAAAGGATTTGACCCTGCCATTTTCAAAGGAATACCAACGCTCATACCTTCTGGAATATTATGAGCAGCTATTAGGATTCCAATTTTTATTCCTAATTCACTTGAATAGAAAGAACTTGAACCAATGGCAACACCTTCAGGAAAGTTATGTAAACTTAAACTAATAATAATTATCATACTCATTTTAATATAACTTAAATTTTTTCCTCTATATTTTTTAAATTTATTTGAAGGAATCATTCTTTCAGCAATAAAAATAATAATTAAACCAATAGCAAGACCTAAAGTCACTATAAAAAACCCACCTATTTCATATGCCTTAGGCATTAAATCAAAGGAAATAATAGCTAGCATTATACCTGCAGCATAGCTTAATAATCCTGAAATGGCTCTATCGCTTGGCTTGTATATTAATATTGATAATATACCTCCTATACATGTACCTATTCCACCAATTATAAATCCTGTTATAAAGAAATTTAAAATATTCAATGTAACCTCCTTGTTAATCATTATTTACAACTATCCATAGCCTTGATAAAATGTATAATGAAATGCATGCGCAATACTTTAATGTTATATTAATATATATGTTTAAAATACAAGATTAAGAAATAAATTGTACAAAGTTTAAAAATTGTTGTACATAATTTAATTGTAGTATATAATCAAACATAAGAATGCAATATTGTACTGAAGACATTTCAAGACTACATAAGTATAAACATAGAAAAGGATATATAATGAAAGACAAAATTAATACAAAAATAGTTAAAATTAATCCAAATAATATAGATTGTGATATCATAAAAGAAGCGGCTGAAATTATTAATAATGGCGGGATAGTGGTATTTCCAACAGAGACAGTTTATGGTATAGGAGCAGATGCATTAAATGATGAAGCAGTGGATAAAATATTTAAGGCAAAGGGACGACCACAGGACAATCCACTTATAGTTCATATTGGAGATTTTGATGATTTATATGATTTAGTTGAAGAAGTCCCCGAGAATGCAAAAAATTTAGCTAATAAATATTGGCCTGGTCCATTAACTATGATTTTCGATAAAAGTGACGTATTATCCGATAAAATATCAGCTGGTCTGAAAACTGCAGCAATTAGATTTCCTTTAAATAAAATTGCTTTAGAATTGTTGAAAGAAAGCAAAAAGCCAATAGCAGCACCAAGTGCTAATACTTCAGGAAAGCCAAGTCCAACAGAAGCAGCACATGTTATAGAAGATCTTATGGGAAAAGTTGATATGATAATAGATGGTGGTAGTACATATATAGGGTTAGAATCTACTGTTGTTGATATGACAAGTGAAGTTCCTATGATATTAAGACCAGGAGGAGTTACGATTGAGGATATAGTTAAAGTTTTAGGTGAATGTGAGTACGATCCAGCTATTATTAAAAGTAACGAAAAAATAATTCCAAAGTCTCCAGGACAAAAATACAGACATTATTCTCCTAAAGCAAAAGTAATACTTTACAAAGGTTTAGTAGAAAATATTGTAGAAAAAATTATAGAAGATTATGAGAAGTTTGAATTAGAAGGTAAAACCGTTGGAATTATGTCTACTGACCAAACTCATAAATATTATAATAAAAAAAATGTTATTTGTGTAGGAGATAGAACAAATTTATTAACTATATCGTCTAATTTATTTAGGGACTTAAGAAAATTTGACCAAATGGGTATAGATGTAATATTAGCCGAGGCAGTTAATGAAGAAGGACTTGGGAAGGCTATAATGAATAGATTAAGTAAGGCCGCCAATAAAACTATTATAGTATGAGGTGAAGTATGAATATATTGTTTGTATGTACAGGAAACACTTGTAGAAGTAGTATGGCAGAAGGAATTTTCAAGGAAATGCTAAAAAAAAATAATATTAACAACGTTAATGTATCATCTGCAGGAATTAGTGCTTTTGAAGGTGAAAGTGCTAATGAAAAGGCAATAATGGTTTTAGAGGAAAAGGGTATTGATATTAAAAATCACAAAGCCAGACAACTTACAGATGAAATGATACAGAAGGCAGATTTAATATTAACAATGACAGAAAGTCACAAAAAAATAGTTAACAGATTTTCTACAAAGGCATCTCATAAAACTTATACATTAAAGGAATTTGCTTTAAAAATTAATAGTGAAATTTCAGATAGTTATAATTTAGATATTGCTGACCCATATGGAATGAGCTATAATGTATACGAAATGAGCATGAGAGAAATTGAATCTGAGCTAAAAAGAATAATAAAAAACATAGATGAAATAGCGAAATAGAAGCAAATAAGAAAGCGGACAAATTGTTGAAAATGGAGGAAAGTATGAAAATAGTGCTTGGATGTGATCATGGAGGCTATGAATTAAAGGAAATAATTAAGGAACATTTAATGAAGAAGGACTATTATGTAATAGATGTAGGTACATATAATATAGAATCTGTAGATTATCCTGATTTCGGAAAAGAAGCAGCAGAAGCGGTTATTAGAAAGGAAGCAGATAGAGGTATAGTAATATGTGGTACAGGTATTGGCATATCTATAGCTGCTAATAAAGTAAAAGGAATTAGATGTGCACTTTGTACTGACGAATATATGGCTAAAATGTCAAGAATGCATAATAATGCAAATATGCTTGCTTTAGGGAATAGAGTAATTGGTAGCGGATTAGCTCTTAATATAGTTGATTCTTGGATTTCTACTGAATTTGAAGGTGGCAGACATGAAAATCGAGTTAATAAAATAATGGAAATTGAAAGGTCAAGAAAAGAAGAGGAATAATAATGACTAATTATATTATAGCTTTTTTATCGGCTTTATTTATATCGTTTTTAATGACACCTCTTGCAAGAAGACTTGCATTTAAAGTAGGTGCATTAGATGTTCCGAAGGAAAATAGGAAAATACATAAAAAGCCAATGCCTTATTTTGGAGGATTGGCAATATATATATCAATTATAGCATGTATGTTTGTTTATATGGAGCATACTGAAACTAATATATATATAATGATAGGTGCAACTATTATTGTATTAACAGGTGTAATTGATGATATGTATGGTATGCCTGCAAAGATAAAACTAGTGATGCAAATTGTTGTAGCATTATTGGCAATAAAGGGAGGCGTATTAATACATTTTATTACAAATCCATTATCAGAAACGGGCATGAGTTACCTATTAAATTGGTTGTCAGTTCCTATAACAATAATATGGATTGTTGGTATAACAAATACTATTAATTTAATAGATGGTTTAGATGGACTAGCATCAGGGGTTGCCAGTATAGCTGCAACTACTTTATTGTTTTCAGCAGCAATTAAAGGGCATTATTTTATTGTAATGCAGTGCGCAATTATAGCAGGCGCATCTTTAGGGTTTCTTCCTTTTAATTTTAATCCAGCTAAAATATTTATGGGTGATACAGGAGCTCTATTACTTGGTTATATGCTAGCAGTAACATCTGTTTTAGGTATGGTTAAAAGTGTAGCTGCAGTTGCTTTGATTATACCTATTTTTGCATTAGGATTGCCTATTTTTGATACTACATGTGCAATTATTAGGAGATATTTAAATAAAAAGCCTATAATGGAAGCAGATAAGGATCATCTTCATCATAAACTTATGGGCAAAGGATTAAATCAAAGGCAAACAGTTTTAGTTATGTATTTTATAAGTATGATGTTAGGGATAGCAGCAGTAATAATAGCTGATGCAGAACCGGCAACAGGTTATTTAGTGGTAGCTACCGTAGTAATAGTTATTTTTTATTTTGCAAATAGAATAGGATTATTTAAGAAAAAAGAGCAATAATAATGTTGAATTAAAACTGCTGTATGCAGAATCAATTTTTACAGGAGGAAGCATGAATAAAATAAAGGTGCTTGTGGTATTTGGGACACGTCCTGAAGCTGTTAAGATGGCGCCCATTGTAAAAGCATTAAAAAATGATGAAGAAAACTTTATTCCTAAAATATGTGTAACAGCACAACATAGAGATATGTTGGATCAAGTTTTGAGAATTTTTGATATTAAGCCAGATTATGATTTAAATATATTTCAAGGTGGTCAAACCTTGACACAAATAACTTGTAGAGCTTTAACTGGTTTAGAAGGAGTTATTGAAGATTTTCGTCCAGATTTAATACTTGTACAAGGAGATACAACTACTGTATTTTCTGGAGCCTTAGCTGCATTTTATCATCAAGTAAAAATAGGACATGTAGAAGCTGGCTTAAGAAGTGGTAATTTATATTCCCCATATCCAGAAGAAGCTAATAGAATGATGACTGGTGTTTTAACAGATTTTCACTTTGCACCTACAGAAACGTCTAAAGCAAACCTTCTTCGAGAAGGTTATAATGAAAGTAAAATATTTATTACTGGAAATACTTCAATAGACGCATTAAATTGGGTAATAGATGAAGACTTTAAATTTGATAATGAATTAATAAATCAAATAGATTTTAACAATAAAAAAGTAATATTACTTACTTCTCACAGAAGAGAGAATATAGGTGAACCTATGGTAAATATTTTTACTGCAATAAAAGATATAGTAGCAGGAGATGACAAAGTAGAAGTAATATATCCTATGCATTTAAATCCAAAAGTTAGAGAAATAGCTAGTGAAATTTTAGGTAATAAGGAAAGGGTACATTTAATAGAACCATTAGATTATCTACCATTTACTAATTTAATGTCTAAATGTTATCTTGTTGTTACTGATTCAGGAGGAGTACAGGAGGAAGCCCCTTCTCTCGGTAAACCTGTTTTAGTTGTAAGAAAAGAAACAGAAAGACCAGAAGGAATTGAAGCAGGAACTGCCAAACTCGTAGGAGTAGACAAAGATACGATATATAATGAATTATATAAATTAATAAATAATAAAGAAGAATACAATAGAATGGCTAATGCTGTTAATCCATACGGAGACGGTAGGGCAGCAGAGTATATAACAAAGTCAATTAAGAAGAAAATGTTGTAGTAGAAACCTGTCGAATAAATAATAATATCGACAGGTTTTCAAATTTGTTATAAGTCTTGTCAATTCTTTTAATAAAATTCTATTGACAAAAGAAAATATTTGTATTATACTTCGAGTATCAAAATATTGGATATAAGATAAATAATATATTCGAAAGAATAGATATTCAAATTAATAAGCAAGAATCATGGAGGAAATTATGATATTAGAAAAAATAGTAGAAATTCTAGAAGAAGAGTTAGATGTTGAAAAGGAAAATATAAAATTAGAAAGTAAATTAAAGGAAGATCTAGGAGCAGACTCACTTGATTTATTTGAACTAATAAGCAATATGGAAGATGAAATGGATATAACCATAGATGAAGAAGATTATGGTAAGCTTGTTACAGTTGGTGATATTGTAAAATACATTGAAAACAAAAAAGCTTAAATAAGTATAGTTAAATAATTATTAAACATCGGAGATATTTTATTTTTGGGATTAAGTAAATTTTCTTGAATTAGATATTGAAGTGATGAAATTGGAAAAACGAGATGTATAATAATACTTCTCGTTTTTTGCAAATTAAATATAAGCAGAGTCTTATATAAATTAAGTACTGAGGAGACTTTATGATTAATACTAAAATATGCAGTCTGTTAAATATAAAATACCCTATATTTCAAGGAGGTATGGCTCAAATTTCAGATGCCTGTCTAGCAGCAGCTGTTTCAGAAGCAGGTGGGTTAGGTATTATAGCAGCTGGAAATAATACTCCTGAAGAAGTAAAAAAAGAGATTGATAAAATAAGAACATTGACTGATAAGCCTTTTGGAGTTAATGTAATGCTCTTAAATAAATACGCAAATGATATAAGTAATTTACTTGCAGAAGAGAAAGTTCCAGTTGTAATCACTGGAGCAGGTAATCCCGGGAGATATATGAAACTTTGGAAGGATGCAGGGATTAAAGTAATACCAGTAGTTCCATCTGTAGCTTATGCTAAACATTTGGAAAAGGCTGGGGCTGACGCATTGATTTGTGAAGGAACTGAGTCTGGAGGTCATGTTGGAGAAACTACTACAATGTGTTTAACACCGCAAGTATGTGATGCAGTTAGAGTTCCTGTAATTGCAGCTGGAGGTATAGCTGATGGCAGAGGAATAGCTGCGGTTTTTAGCTTAGGGGCAGATGGAGTTCAAGTAGGAACAAGATTTTTATCAGCAAAGGAATGTAATGTTCATCAAAATTATAAAAATAAAGTAATTAAATCAAAAGATACAGATACTGCCGTAACTGGTAGAAAAACAGGTCATCCTGTTAGAGTATTAAAAAATAAATTAGTCACTAAGTTTAAGGACTTAGAAAAAAACAATGCTACTGTAGAAGAAATGGAGAGTTTAGGTAGGGGTAGACTTTATAAGGCAGCTATAGAAGGTGATGTAGATTATGGTTCTGTAATGTCAGGACAAATAGCCGGCTTAGTTAAGAAGGAACAAACTTGTGAAGAAATTATTACAGAAATGTTTTATGAAGCGGAAACCTTAATTAATAATCTACATGGATTTATATCAGGAGGGTGTAATGAATAAAACAGCTTTTGTTTTCCCTGGCCAAGGCGCACAATATGCAGGTATGGGAAAAGAATTCTATGAAAACTTTAACGAAAGTAAGGACATATTTGAAAGAGCTAATGAAGCTTTAGGATTTGATATAGCAAAGATATGTTTTGAAGGTTCAAATGAAGATTTAAGTGTAACGAAGATAACACAGCCAGCTATTTTAACAGTTTGCATGGCTATATATGAGGTTATAAAGAATAATAAAAGTAATTCTTTTGCAATGGGTGGTTTAAGTCTAGGTGAATATTCTGCTTTGACAGCTTCAGGAGCTATTGATTTCGAAACTGCAGTTAAACTTGTTTACAATAGAGGTAATTATATGCAAAATGCCGTTCCAGTAGGAGAAGGCGGTATGTTAGCATTATTAGGATGCTCAGATGAAGATGCAATTCGTTTCTGTAATCATGTTACTAATAATTGTGATTTGTTGGAACCTGCTAATTTTAATTGCCCAGGTCAAATTGCAGCTGGAGGAAAAAGCAATGCAATTGAATATGCCTTAAAAGAAACTACAAATTTTAATATAAAGAAAGCTGTAAAACTTCAGGTTAGCGCACCTTTTCATACATCTATGCTTAAGCCTGCAGGTAATAAACTAAAGGAAGATTTATTAAAAGTTAATTTTAAAAGACCTGAATGTAATGTTGTATCTAACGTTGATACAGAATACTATCAGAATGAAGAAGAAATTAAAAGTAAACTTGAAAAACAAGTTTATAACCCAGTAAGATGGGAAGCTTGTGTAAGGAAAATGATAGCTGATGGAGTTAATACGTTTGTTGAAATTGGACCTGGAAAAACATTATGCAGCTTTATAAAGAAAATAGATAAAAGTGTTAAGTTTATTAACATAGAGAATATAGAAACATTAAATAAGTATTTAGAATTATCTTATGCTTAATTAAGAAAGGAATATTATGAAAACTGCAATAGTAACAGGAGCTTCCAAAGGTATAGGAGCAGTTATAGCTACAAGGTTAAATGAGTTAGGATATAACCTTGTTTTGAATTACAGAAGCAATACCAAATCAATGGAAGAGTTAATAAAAAGTTTTACAAATAAAGATACACAAAACTTGATAATACAATGTGATATTTCAAAATATAATGAAGCTAAAAATCTAATAGAAGAAGCATACTCAAAGTTTGGTGCTGTGGATGTTTTAATTAATAATGCAGGAATTACAAAGGATAATATTTTACCTCTTATGGCTGAGGAAGAATTTGATTTAGTTATAGATACAAATTTAAAGGGAACTTTTAATTGCTGTAAACACATATCAAAGAAGATGTTAAAACAAAAATATGGAAGAGTAATTAATATTTCATCTGTAGTAGGTCTTGCAGGAAATGCTGGTCAAGTTAATTATTCTGCCTCTAAGGCTGGCATAATTGGACTGACTAAGTCTATGGCAAGAGAATTAGCTAGGAAGAACATATTAGTAAATGCAATAGCACCAGGATTTATTCAAACGGAAATGACTGATAAAATCCCTGAAGATACAAGAAAAGAAATGATGAAAAACATACCATTGCAAAGATTAGGCCAACCGAAAGATATTGCTGATGCAGTTGAATTTTTAATATCAGAAAAATCATCTTATATAACTGGTCAAATTTTATCTGTTAATGGTGGATTTTATATGTAACGAATATAAATGAACTATAACTAACGATTAGATAACTGTAGAGTATGCATTGTATCAATGAGGAATTATTGTTAAACAAATGCTTGTAATTATTGAAAATGGAGGAAATAATGAAAAAAAGAGTAGTTATAACTGGAATGGGAGTTGTAAGTCCTATAGGAACTGGTTTAGAAACATTTTGGGAAAATGTCAAAAAGGGAAAATGTGGAATAAGTCCAATTGAATCTTTTGATACAACAGATTACAGTGTTAAGTTAGCAGGAGAAGTAAAGGATTTTAATCCAGTTGATTATATGGAAAAAAAAGAAGCAAAGAGACAAGATAGATATAGTCAATTTGCAGTTGTTGCATCTGATTTAGCAGTTAAGGATTCAGGCCTTGATATTGAAAATGTAGATAGTAATAGGTTTGGTGTTATAGTAGGAAGTGCAGTTGGTGGTATCCACACGATTGAAAAGGAACATGAAAAGTTATTAACAAAGGGTCCAAATAGAGTTTCAACATTTTTTATACCAATGATGCTTTCTAACATTGCATCAGGGTTAGTGGCTATCAAATATAAGGCGAAAGCGGTAAATTTTAGTACAGTTACTGCATGTGCTACAGGTGCAAATGCTATTGGAGAGTCTTTTAGAAAAATACAAAATGGTGAATGTGATGTAATGATTACTGGAGGAGCTGAAGCAGCTATAACTCCATGTTCTATTGCAGGTTTTACTGCTTTAACTACACTATCTACAACTACAGATGCAAATAGAGCATCAATTCCTTTTGACAAAGAAAGAAGTGGTTTTGTAATGGGTGAAGGCGCAGGTATTTTAGTTTTAGAAGATTATGACCATGCAGTTAACAGAGGAGCTAAAATATATGCTGAA
Source organism: Sedimentibacter sp. MB31-C6 (assembly GCF_035934735.1). NCBI lineage: Bacteria > Bacillati > Bacillota > Tissierellia > Sedimentibacter > Sedimentibacter sp. MB31-C6. Next base: position 1,280,219 of record NZ_CP142396.1, on the reverse strand, counting down.
GTAGTAGGTTATGGTGCTACATGCGATGCGTATCACATGACATCTCCAGATCCAAACTCAGAAGGTGCATCAAAGTCTATGGAAAATGCAATTAAGGATGCAGATATAGAACCACAAGATATAGGTTATATTAATGCTCATGGAACAAGTACATTATATAATGATAAATTTGAAACACAGGCTATTAAAAAAATATTCAGTGATTATGCAAAAGAAGTACCAATAAGCTCAACTAAATCTATGACTGGGCATCTTTTAGGAGCTGCTGGGGCTGTTGAAGCAATAGTGTGTGCTAAAGCTTTAGAAGATTCATATATTCCAGCAACTATCAATCATAAAGTGTCAGATCCTGATTTAGGATTGAATTTTGTTCCTAATGTAGGAATTAATAAGGAAATTGGTTACGCTCTTTCTAATGCCTTTGGTTTTGGTGGACATAATGCAACTTTAGTTATAAAAAGATATATTAAAAATAGTTAATGGAGTCAAAAATGGAATACGATATTAATAAAATTCAAAATATTATACCACATAGATATCCAATGTTGTTAATTGACAAGATTGTTGAAATTGAGGCAGGTATAAAAGCAGTTGGGGTAAAAAATGTTACTATGAATGAACAATACTTTCAAGGACATTTTCCTGGGAATCCTGTTATGCCAGGGGTATTAATAATTGAGGCTTTAGCGCAAACAGGAGCAGTAGCAATTTTATCCTTGGACAAATTTAAAAATAAGACAGTTTATTTTGGTGGAATTAAAAGTGCTAAATTTAAGAGTAAGGTAATTCCAGGAGATACACTAAAACTTGTTACAAAAATAACAAAGTTAAGAGGGAGTTTTGGAATTGGTACAGCAACTGCATATGTTGAAGATAAAATTGCAGCAGAGGCAGAGTTAATATTTGTTGTTGAGTAAATTAGTTTTATTGGTTGTACAAATCAACTAAATATGTTATAATGTAAATGTAAAGATAAACTTTTATTATTAATAATAAAAGTTTATTTTTATAAATAATTTAATATTCTAGAATATTATTCTAGAATAACTATTATGAAATATAATGCTTTTCAATTTGCATATTGTTAAAATTTAATCAAACATTATAGGAGATTTACTTAATTTTCTAATTTATTTTCTTATATAGGGTTGGTTTAAGTTAACTTTGTCACTAATCTAAATATTTTTAAATATAATTCTTGTTAACACATTAATAGTAAATAAAATAAAAAAATTAGGTAAAAATGAAATTTATATAGTTGTTGTTATTATGGAATTTGTCAAATGATTTATTGTTAAATTTTGTAATTAATAATATGAGCCTATTGACAAAAGATATATTATATTCTAATATTAATGTACAATGGAGTTAGTTTTACCATTTTCAAAAAATTAAAAATAGAGGTGGTGGTATAGTGTCTATTGATGTTATCAAGGTAATAAGGGAGGCTGAGGATAAAGCTGAATTAATAAAGAAGGAAGCTACTCAACAGTCAAAACAAATTATTACCAATGCTAATGCTGAGGCATCACGTATTTTAGAAGAAGCAAGGAATATTGCTGAATCCAAAAGGTCTGATGTCTTTAAGAAGGCAGAGTCTGAAGGGCAATTGCTTTATGACGATATTATTAAAAATACAACTAAAGAATGCGAAGATATTTTAAATCAGGCTGATAAAAACATGGATGATGCAGCATCAATTATACTGGAAAGGATAGTGAAGACCAGTGGCAATAGTTAAAATGAACAAAATTAGCATTATAGGTTTGGATAACATTAAGTCTGGTCTAATAAAGGAAATCATGGATTTGGGAGTTGTAGAAATAAGCACTCAAGACTCAAAGCTTACAGATTCCCAATGGATTTCATATATAGAAAAGGATGGGAATGAAAATGAAGTCCTTAACTATGATGCGAAAATTTCTAAAATTAAAGAAGTAATAGAAAGTTTAGAAAAGTATGACAAAAGTAAGAAACCCCTTCTCAATACCAGAAAAATCGTTACAGTTAACGAGTTTGAAAACGCTATATCTGGCAAAGAAAAAATTGAAGATATTTCAGAAGCAATTCTTAAGCTTAATAAGGCTATGAACGAACTCAGTTCAGAAGAAAATAAAATAAACGCAAACATAATGAGCCTCAAGCCTTGGATAAACTATAAGATTCCTCTTGAAGTAAATGAAACTAAATATACTAGTTTTTTTATTGGAGTTATTCCTAATATGGTTAGTGTTGATAATTTAAAAGCAGATGTTGAAAATAAAACAAACAGATGTTATATAGACATTGTTGGCAGTGATAAGGATCAATACTATTTATCTATTATATGTTTAAAAAACGAGTATGAAGAAGTTTATGAAACTTTGAAACAATATGGATTTAATATAGTATCTTTTAATAATTTAAGTGGAACCGTATCAGAAAATATTATAGAAAACGAAAAGAAAATTAAAAGCATTTCTGCTGAAAAGGAAAGTATAAAAGCAGAAATATCTAGTTATGTTAATCACAAAGAAGATATAGAGTTGTTACATGATTATTTAGTAATGGAAAGAGACAAATGTAAAATACTCAATAATATGCTAAAAACTGAAAAGACATTTTATATAGAAGGTTGGATTCCTGAAAATAGCAAAGAGCAAGTAGAACATATCCTCCTTGAGAATGAATGTTGGTATGAAATTAATATACCTGACGATGATGAGGAACATCCAATACTTCTTAACAACAATTCTTTTGCTAGACCTTTCGAGTCCATTACAGAATTATATAGCATGCCATCTTCATCTAATATAGATCCAACTTTTGTTATGTCACCATTTTATTTTATGTTTTTTGGATTGATGTTAGCTGATGTAGGTTATGGTTTAATTATGGCACTAGCATGTTTTTTAGTTTTAAAGAAATTTAAAATTGAAGGTACTATGCAAAAGATGCTTAAAATGTTCTTTTATTGTGGTATTTCAACTGCATTTTGGGGAGTAATGTTTGGCAGTTGGTTTGGAGATGCTATACCAACAATTGCAAAAGTGTTCTTTAATTCAGATTTTACTATAAATGCCCTTTGGATTAATCCAATGGAACAACCGATGACTCTTCTAATTTTCTCATTTTTGTTTGGAGTAATCCATTTGTTTGTCGGTATGGGTGCTCAGGCATTTATGTTGATTAGAGATGGAAAACCATTAGACGCATTATTTGATATAGGGTTTTGGTATGGTTTTATTATAGGGATTGCATTGTGGCTATTTGGAAATACTGTAATACCAGGGTCTAATCAAATCGGAATGTGGATGACTATAATATTTGCAATTGGTCTCATATTGACACAAGGTAGAGATAAGGAAAATATATTAAGCAAACTTATGAGTGGTGTAATGAGTTTATATAATATAACAAGTTATTTAAGTGATATACTTTCCTATTCAAGATTGTTAGCATTAGGATTGGCTACTGGTGTTGTTTCATCTGTTCTTAGTCTTCTTGGATCTATGGGTGGAGATGGCTTCATTGGTTTTATATTATTTACGATTGTAATGCTAGTAGGGCATACATTTAATTTTGCGATTAATGGACTTGGAGCATTTGTGCATTCAGCAAGGTTGCAGTATGTTGAATTTTTTGGGAAATTCTACGAAGGTGGAGGAGATTCATTTAATCCACTGATGAAAAAAACTAAATATATTAAAATTATTAAGGAGGAAATTTAAATGAATGTTTTAACTAATGGTAATTTTTTGGCAGTATTAGGAGCTGCTGTAGCAGCTCTAGCGGGTATCGGAAGTGCAATTGGAGTAGGAATAGCAGGTCAAGCAGCGGCTGGAGTTATGGCAGAAGATCCTAAAAAATTTGGATCCGCGTTAATTATGCAAGCATTACCTGGTACACAAGGTATATACGGACTTCTTATAGCATTTATTATTTTAAACAAAATAGGCATGCTTGGTGGAGGCATGGCTGAATTATCTGCTGCTCAAGGTGGATTTATTTTATCGGCAGCTCTTCCTATGGGGATAGTTGGTATTATTTCAGCTATACATCAAGGTAAAGTTGCAGCATCAGGAATTATGCTTATTTCAAAGAGACCTGAAGAAATAGCAAAGGCTATGGTTTTTGCAGCTATGGTTGAAACTTATGCCGTTTTAGCTCTTCTTATTTCTTTCCTTATGATAAACGGAGTTGCAATTTAAATTATTATTAATATTAAAATTCAATATAAGGATGTGAAATAATGAGCATTGAAAATATAACTCTGAATATTTTAAATGAAGCAAAAAGTGCTGCGGATATTTCAATAAAAAATGCTGAAGAACGCAGTTTAGAAATTATTAATGAAGCTAAATTACAGGCAGAAACAATTACAAAAGAATATGCAGAGAGAACGAAAAACGAAGCGGAAATTCTTAAAAATAGAAAAGTATCTGCTGCAGAACTTCAATCAAGAAAAATGAAATTAAGTGCTAAGCAAGATGCCATAAAGAAAAGTTTTGAAAAAGCACTTTTAAAGCTAAAAGAAATGCCAGAGGAAAAATATATTGATTTTCTTTCAGAGGAAATTGTGAAAATTCCAAATTGCGAAGGTGTTATAATTTTAAATGAGAATGATAGGGAAAAAATAGGAGAAGAACTTGTAAAAAAAGCAAATGAAAAATTGAAAGATGAAAAGCTATCATTAAGTAAAAAAACAATTCATGCAAGTGGAGGCTTTATTCTTAAAAATGGATCTATAGAAATTAATAGTACTTTTGAAACACTATTAGACTCAATTAAGGATGAACTTACATATGAAGTTGCAAGTACTCTTTTTAAATAATTTTCCTGCCTGAAAGGAGGAATGGCTTTGGCAAAGATAAAAGATACAGATTATTTGTTTTCTACTGCAAGGGTCAGAAGTATAGAAAAATACATGTTGACACATGAAAAGGTAGAAAAAATGATAGATGCAAAGACAACTGAGGATGCATTAAAGGTTTTATATGATAGTAATTATGGGGATGTCAATGAACAAATTTCTGTTAATGATTATGAAAAACTTTTAACTCAAGAGCATAAAAAGACTTATGATTTCATAATGTCTATAGCACCAGAATTAGATAATTTTAATATGTTCTTATATACATATGATTATCATAATTTAAAAGTTATTATGAAATCAGAATATCTAGGTATTGATTCTTCCGATTTATTAGTAAATACTGGGTCAATAGATATTAAAAAACTTAATTATGCTGTAAAGGAAAGAGATTTTTCTGGGTTAACAGAAAATATGGCTTTAGCCTTAAAGGAAATAATAGAAGTATTTCCTAAGAATAAAGACCCTCAGGTTATAGATATAATCTTTGACAAATATTGTTATGAGGAAATGTTAAATAGTGCTAAAAGTTTAAATAGTAAATTTATAGAAGATTATATAAGGCTACAAATTGATACAATTAATTTAAAGACTTATGTAAGGCTTAGAAAAATGAATAAGTCTTGGGATTTCTTTTCAAAGGTTTATATTAAAGGCGGAAAAATATCAGAACAAATATTTATAAAAAATTATGATGAAACATTTGAAAAATTTGCTGACGAGCTTTTTGCATTTGATTTGAGAGATGAATTCATTGAAGGTACAGAATCATTAGAAGAAACAGGTAAGTTTACAGCATTGGAAAAAATATTTGACAATAAACTTCTTAATCATGTTAAATCTGCAAAATATATTTCATATGGAATAGAACCGCTTGTAGGTTATTTGATAGCAAAAGATAATGAGATAAAAATTGCAAGGATTATTTTGGCAGGCAAAATTGCAGGTATCTCTTCAGAACTTATAAAAGAGAGGTTGAGAGAGACTTATGTATAAAATTGGTGTTATTGGTGATAAACAAAGTATCATTGGTTTTCAAGCAGTTGGGTTAGATGTATTTTATTGTTCAACTAAGGAAGAAGCAAAACATACATTAAATAAAATAGCAAAAGAAGATTATGCTATAATTTATATAACTGAAAGTTTTTATAGTGAAATTGATGATACTATACATGAGTATGATGAATTGCGTCTGCCAGCAATTATACCTATACCAAGTATGAAAGAGAAGCTGGGTATAGGAGAAGCAAATATTAAAAAAGCAGTAGAAAAAGCAGTTGGTGCTGACATATTGTTTAACAATGATTAATAATGACAAAAGAGTGTTATAAAAATGAAAGCAGGTGATTATTTAAATGAGCCAAGGTAGGGTTGTAAAAATATCAGGTCCACTTGTTATTGCAGAAGGTATGCAAGAAGCAGATATGTTTGACGTAGTACGTGTAAGTGAGCAGGGTTTGATAGGCGAAATAATAGAGATGCGTGGTGATATGGCATCCATACAGGTATATGAAGAAACAGCAGGATTGGCACCTGGAGCACCCGTTGAAACAACTGGAGCTCAGTTGTCCGTAGAACTTGGACCTGGTCTAATTGAAACGATTTATGATGGGATACAGCGTCCCTTAGAAGAAATTAAAAAGATTGCTGGACCTAATATCACAAGGGGTATAAGTGTTCCTTCATTAGATAGAAATAAAAAATGGGAATTTGTACCTACTACAAAAGTAGGAGATAAAGTTGAAGCTGGAGATATAATAGGTACAGTTCAAGAAACAATGGTTGTACAGCAGAAAATTATGATTCCTTATGGTGTAAGTGGAATTATTGAAAAAATAAATAGTGGTAATTTTACAGTTGAAGAAACTGTGTGTGTTGTTAAAAAAGATAATGGTGAAATTGTAAATGTTTCATTAATGCAAAAATGGCCTGTTAGAAAAGGTAGACCATATAAGGAAAAATTAGTCCCTGATATGCCTCTAGTAACAGGACAAAGAGTTATTGATACTTTGTTTCCTATTTCTAAAGGTGGTGTTGCTGCTGTACCAGGACCTTTCGGTAGCGGTAAAACAGTTGTTCAGCATCAGTTGGCAAAATGGGCAGATGCAGACATAGTTGTTTATATAGGCTGTGGAGAACGTGGAAATGAGATGACAGATGTTTTAATGGAATTTCCTGAATTAAAGGACCCACGTACGGGAGAATCTTTAATGAAGCGTACTGTATTAATTGCCAATACTTCAGATATGCCAGTTGCAGCTCGTGAAGCGTCTATTTATACAGGGATTACAATAGCAGAGTATTTTAGAGATATGGGATATTCTGTTGCACTTATGGCTGATTCAACATCTCGTTGGGCAGAGGCATTACGTGAAATGTCAGGACGACTTGAAGAAATGCCTGGTGAAGAAGGTTATCCAGCTTATTTGGCATCTCGTCTTGCTCAGTTCTATGAAAGAGCAGGAAGAGTAATAAGCTTAGGCAAAGAGGGCAGAGAAGGTACATTGTCTGCTATAGGAGCAGTTTCCCCTCCAGGAGGAGATATATCAGAACCTGTTTCTCAAGCAACATTACGTATAGTTAAAGTATTCTGGGCATTAGACTCACAACTGGCTTATAGACGACATTTCCCAGCTATAAATTGGCTTAACAGTTATTCATTGTATGCAGATAGATTGAGTAAATGGTTTGACGAAAATGTTACTAAAGAATGGTCTGAAATGCGTTCTGAAACTATGATAATTTTGCAGGAAGAAGCAGAATTGAATGAAATAGTTCAGTTAGTCGGTGTTGATTCATTGTCTAGTAATGATAGATTGAAGCTGGAAGCAGCCCAATCTATTAGAGAAGATTATTTGCATCAAAATGCATTCCATGAAGTAGATACGTACACTTCTCTTAATAAACAAAATAAATTATTAAACCTCATTCTAGAATATTATCATAGTGGAATTGAGGCTTTGAAGGAAGATGCTGATTTCAAAGCATTATCTGAGCTTCCTGTTAGAGAGAGAATAGGAAGATTTAAATATACTGAAGAAAAAGATGTAGAAAATGTTTTTGAAGAAATTAAAAAGCAAATTGAAACAGAGATGTCATCTCTTGTAACAAGCAAGGAGGTTGAGTAGTATGATTAGGGAATATAAAACCATATCTGAGGTAGCAGGACCTTTGATGCTTGTAAAAAATGTTGAAAATGTATCTTATGATGAACTTGGAGTTATAGAATTGCCAAGTGGTGAAACAAGAAGTTGTAGGGTTCTTGAAATTAATGGCAGTAATGCATTAGTTCAATTATTTGAAAGTGCAGCTGGTATAAACCTTGCAGAAAGTAAGGTTAAGTTTCTAGGTAGAGGAATGGAACTTGCTGTTTCATACGATATGTTAGGTCGTGTATTTGATGGACTTGGAAGACCTATAGATAATGGTCCAGAAATAATTCCTGAAAAAAGGTTGGATATTAATGGATTACCTATGAATCCTTCAGCAAGGGACTATCCTGATGAATTTATACAAACAGGAGTATCTGCAATTGATGGATTAAATACTCTTGTTAGAGGTCAGAAACTTCCAATATTTTCTGGATCAGGTTTACCACATGCAGACTTGGCTGCACAAATAGCACGTCAAGCTAAAGTTTTAGGAACTGACAGTAAGTTTGCCGTTGTTTTTGCAGCAATAGGTATAACTTATGAAGAAGCAGATTTCTTTATTTCTGACTTTAGACGTACAGGAGCTATTGACAGAACAGTACTTTTCATGAATCTTGCAGATGACCCTGCTATAGAACGTATATCTACTCCACGTATGGCTCTCACTGCAGCTGAATATCTTGCGTTTGAAAAAGGAATGCATGTTCTTGTAATATTAACAGATATCACTAATTATGCAGAAGCACTTCGTGAAGTATCTGCAGCACGTAAGGAAGTACCTGGAAGACGTGGTTATCCTGGATATCTATATACTGACTTAGCAACAATTTATGAAAGAGCTGGAAGAAAGCGTGATATAGATGGTTCAATAACGATGATACCTATACTTACAATGCCTGAGGATGATAAAACACATCCTATTCCAGACTTAACTGGATATATTACTGAAGGTCAGATAATATTATCTCGTGAACTATACAGAAAAGGTATAAAACCTCCAATAGATGTTTTGCCTTCATTATCACGTTTGAAAGACAAAGGTATTGGTAGAGGAAAAACGAGAGAAGATCATTCAGATGTACTAAACCAGTTGTTTGCTGCATATGCCAGAGGTAAAGAAGCAAAAGAACTTATGGCTATTCTTGGTGAAGCTGCACTTTCAGAAGTAGATTTGTATTATGCTAAATTCGCTGATATATTTGAAAAGGAATATGTTTCTCAAGGATATGAAACAAATAGAACTATAGAAGAAACCCTTGAAACAGGATGGAATCTACTTACACTATTGCCTAGAAGTGAATTAAAACGTATAAGAGACGAGTATCTAGACAAATATCTACCAAATCAAGAATAATTGAGAGGTGAATTAGTATGGCAAGGTTAAATGTAAATCCAACCAGAATGGTGTTAACCTCTCTTAAAAAGCGAATAAAGGTTGCTTCCAAAGGTCATAAAATGTTGAAAGATAAACGTGATGAGTTAATGAAGCAGTTTTTAGAACTTGCTAGAGAAAATAAAGCTTTAAGAGAACGGGTTGAAAATCAGTTAGCAGATGCCTTCTCAAATTTTGTTATAGCAAGTGCTGTTATGTCTTCTGAGGTTTTAAATGAAGCTTTAATGTATCCAAAACAAGGTGTTGCTATTGAAGTCGGCAATAAGAATGTTATGAGTGTTGATGTACCTATATTTGATTTTAAAACAACAACCGAAGATACATCAAATATATATCCTTATGGATTTGCAAATACATCAGCTGAGTTAGATAAAGCAATATCTAACTTATCAGAAATATTTCCTATACTTCTTAAATTGGCAGCATTAGAAAAGGAAGTACAATTGTTGGCAGCAGAAATAGAAAAAACCAGAAGGAGAGTTAATGCCTTAGAATATGTTATGATTCCTCAGCTCGAAGAAACAATTAAGTATATTCAAATGAAGCTTGATGAAAATGAAAGAGGAAATCAAACAAGACTAATGAAGGTTAAGGACATGATGGTTGAAGCAGCAATTATAGAAAAACAAGAGAGAACTAAGGCTGCTTGTGATGAATATCGTTCTAAATAATGAAAAACTAATTTGTATATTGTAGGGTATGCGGCATGCATTTTATGCATACTGCGAGACGCATTAAATGCGTCCCCTACTTTTTTTGTTCTTTTTCTTGACAAGGAATTGAATTGAATATATACTTTGATTATCGAATAAATTGATTTAGAAAATAATAGGAGATACTATGAAACTTACAGAACTTAAAATAGGAAATTTAACGGCAAAACTACCTATAATTCAAGGAGGTATGGGAATTGGAGTATCTTTATCGAATTTGGCTGCTGCTGTAGCAAATGAAGGTGGTATTGGAATAATATCAGGGGTACAAATAGGCTTTAGGGAACCTGATTTCGGAAATAATCCTATAGAAGCAAATATTAGAGCAATAAGAAAAGAAATAAAAAGGGCCAGAGAAAAGAGTAAAGGGATTATAGGTATGAATTTTATGGCTTCTATGAATAACTTTGAATTGTATGTAAAAGAAGCTGTAAAAGAAAAAATAGATATAATTGTTTCTGGTGCAGGACTACCGTTTGCTTTACCAAAATTAGTTAAGGGATCTGACACTAAAATAATACCGATTGTATCATCAGCTAAAGCTGCTAGAGTAATTATAAAAAGTTGGTTAAAACATGATAAATTGCCTGATGCTGTTGTTGTAGAAGGACCGCTGGCAGGAGGGCACTTAGGATTCAAAATGGATGAACTTTTAGAAAATAAATGTAAATCCATAAAGGAATTAACTATTGAAGTAAAGGAATTAATTAGTAAATATGAAAAAGAATATAAGGTAAAAATTCCAGTTATTTCAGCAGGGGGAATAAGAACAAAAGAAGATATTGAAGAGTTGAAAGAGGCTGGAGCTGATGGATTTCAATTGGCTTCAATATTTGTTCCGACTATTGAATGTGATGCTCATGAGAATTTTAAATTAGCATATATTAATGCATCTGACGAAGATATTAAGATTATAAAGAGTCCTGTAGGAATGCCTGCAAGAGCAATAACAACAAATTATCTAGCAAAAGCAGAAGAGAAACATGAAATAAAAAGATGCTATAAATGTATGCCTAACTGTAAGCAATCGGAAATACCATACTGTATTTCTGAAGGTTTACTAAATGCTGTTGAGGGAAGAGATGGTCTTGTTTTTTCTGGTGCAAAATTAAATAATGTAAGTCAATTGACAACAGTAAAGGAAGTAATAAATAATTTAATTGGTTGATAGCATTTTCATGCATTGAAATATACATTTATTGACATAAATTCAAGCAAATAAGCATATAAATAAAATTAAGAGTAAAATTTAAAAAATTACTTGACAAAATATATTTATAGGTATATTATCGTATCTAATATAAAATTTTTGCTGTGAAGAGGAATAGTAAAGAAATATGGACTCAGAGAGAAGGTTGATTGGTGAAATACCTTTGTCCCTATATTGATTGAACCCGCCTCGGAGCGTTTGGGAGTAACAACCCAAAGGGCACAACCCTTATTGTAATGAGATACTGTGTTTTTTTAATGCAGTTAGAGTGGTACCGCGGACATCCGCCTCTTATAAGAGGCGGATTTTTTATTATATAGGAAAGTTCAAACGTAATTTTCTTTACCAAAAATGCGACTAAAGTTAGCGGATATTTTGGTGAATGAAACGCAGAAATTTTTAAAATTAAAGAAGGAGGTTCGTTATGAAAGGGGACACATTACAGATTTTAGTATCAATGATTATTTACATGACTGTTATTATAGGTATTGGATTATATTTTGCCAAGCGTGCCAATGAAAGCAGTGAAAATTATTTTTTAGGAGGTAGATCACTTGGTCCGTTTGTTACTGCTATGAGCGCAGAGGCATCTGATATGAGCGGCTGGCTTTTAATGGGTCTTCCAGGAGTTGCCTATTGGTTTGGATTAAGTGATGCTCTTTGGACTGCTATTGGTCTTGGTTTAGGCACATATTTGAATTGGTTGCTTGTGGCTAGAAGACTTCATAGCTATTCAATTGTTGCAGGAGATTCTATAACACTTCCTGATTTTTTTAGCAATAGATTTAAAGAGAAAAATAAAATTATCATGATTATATCAGCAGTTTTTATTTTAGTTTTCTTTACAGTCTATGCTTCTAGCTGTTTCGTTACAGTAGGAAAGCTTTTTAGCACTTTATTTGGATTTAGTTATCAGTCTATGATGATTATAGGGGCAGTATTCGTTTTAGTGTACACATATATTGGAGGTTTTTTGGCAGAAACAGCATCAGATACAATGCAAGGTGTTGTAATGATATTTGCATTAGTAACGATTTTAGTAATTGGTACTGCTGCTGCTGGTGGAGCACAAGTTGTTTTACAAAATGCAAAGTCAATTCCTGGTTTCTTCGAATTTTTTGGAATAGCTTCTCCCACAGTTGAAGAAGGTGTTCAACAAGTTATAAATGGTCAGCCTCAATTTGGTGATTCAGGTAGTTATGGATTGTATACAATATTATCAACTATGGCATGGGGTCTTGGATATTTTGGAATGCCACAGGTACTTTTAAGATTTATGGCAATTAGAGATTCTAAAGAACTTGTATTGTCAAGAAGAATCGCAACGATTTGGGTATTTATATCTCTTTTTTCTGCTGTTGCAATAGGTATTATAGGAAGATCATTATTTCCGATAGCACTACAAACTCAAGGGGCTGCGGAGAATATTTTTATAGTATTATCTTCTAATTTATTACCTTCATTTATTGCTGGTATAGTAATGGCTGGTATTTTGGCTGCTACTATTAGTTCGTCAGATTCTTATTTGTTAATTGCAGCATCTGCATTTGCAAAGAATATTTATCAAGGTATAGTAAAAAAAGATGCATCTGACAGCCAAGTTATGAATATTTCAAGAGTTATATTAATGACTATTACATTAATTGGTATTATAATTGCATTAGATGAAAATAGTATTATATTTACTATAGTTTCCTTCGCATGGGCTGGTTTTGGTGCTACATTTGGACCTATAACATTATTTTCTTTGTTTTGGAAAAGAACAACTAGGGAAGGAGCTATTGCTGGAATGTTATCTGGAGGAATTATGGTATTCTTTTGGAAACTAGTTCTTAAGCCAATGGGCGGAATATTTGGTGTATATGAATTATTACCAGCATTTATAATTTCTTGTATATTAATATATGTTGTTTCTAAAATGACTAGAGAGCCTTCAGAAGATATAATGAAAGAATTTGAATTGGCTAAAAGTAGAGCTAAATAATAGTTGGTATTGTTGTAAGCATACTGGGGAACGCATAAAATGCGTTCTCCTACAAATTATAATGACATTATTATTTTATCAACAGTATCAGATATGGTTGTGTCATTAATGATTTCAATATGACAATATTTCTTATATAAAGTTATTCTTTCGCTATAAAGGTCATATATTTTATTTTTTCCTTCCTGAAGTAAAGGACGTAATTTTATATCTATATCATTTATTATATTTTCTATAGGTCTATTTAAAAATATTATGATAGAATTTTCTTTAAAATAATCTAAATTTTCTTTTCTTTTAACAATGCCACCACCTGTTGAAATGACGACATTACTTAAATTACTAAGTTTTATAGAACATTTAGTTTCTATATTTCTAAAATAGTCTTCGCTTATATTAAACATTTCTTTTATGGTTTTGCCTTCGCAATTTTTAATATAATCATCCATATCAATAAAGTTCATATTAATTTTTTTTGATAGCAGGAATCCTATTGTAGTTTTACCACTACCAGGCATACCAATTATTACAATGTTTTTATTCATTGATATAATCCTTTTCAGCTTTTTGAATATCTTTACAAGTGTTCATAATTTGTATATATATTTTATGTATATAGTTTGAATATTCTTTATTTGTTAAGTGTTCATTGCATTTTTTTAATATTAGATTTTCTCTTTTTTCGTCCAAAACTGGTAATTTATTATCTTTTTTAAATTTTCCAACTTTAAGTACTAAATTAAATCTTTTTTCTAAAAGCCTTACTATTTCTTTATCCAATTCATTTATTTCATTTCGCATTTTTTCTAATTCCATAACTCACCATCTCTTTCTAAAATAGAGTCAAGTATCACCAATGCTGCTGCACCTTCTATAACAGGCAATACTCTTGGAACTATACATGGGTCATGTCGTCCTTCAATTTGAATAAATGTATTTTCCTTGGTAGATATATCAACAGTATTTTGAGTAGTTGAAATTGATGGAGTTGGTTTTATAGCAGTTCTAAATATTATCGGCATTCCATTAGTTATCCCACCTAAAATTCCTCCGTTTCTATTAGTCTTTGTCGAAATCTTACCATCCTTTATTAAAAATGAATCATTAGCATACGAACCAGGAAGTTCTGAAATATGAAAGCCATCACCAAATTCTATACCTTTTATTGCTGGTATTGAAAATATCATATGTGAAAGTTTACTTTCCATTGAATCAAAAAAAGGTTCTCCATATCCGGCGGGTAAGTTGAGTATGTATGTTTCTATAATTCCTCCAAGGGAGTCCCCTTTTTCTTTTACTTTTAAAATTTCTGATTTCATTATTTGCTTTTTATCTTTACTAATAACAGGGAAATTCATTTCTTTTAATTTGCAAATCATATTTTTATTAATTTCAATATCAATTACATCCTTTATATTGAAAATTTGTTTTATCCTGCTACCAATATAAATATTTTTTTGTTCTAAAATTTGCATTGCTATCGCTCCAGCAAATAAGAGGGGTGCTGTAATTCTTCCGGAAAAGTGACCTCCACCGCGATAGTCATTAAATCCTTGATATTTTATATATCCAGTATAATCACTATGACTAGGACGCATTATTGTTTTTAGTTTATCGTAATCATTAGATTTCTTATCATTATTATATATAATTGCACATAAGGGCGTTCCGGTTGTCTTTCCTTCAAAAAATCCGCTTAATATCTTATATGAATCTTTTTCTTTACGAGAAGTCGAGATATCGTTCTTACCTGGTGCACGTTTTTCCATTTGTTTATCTATGTAATCTATATTCAGATTTATTCCAGGAGGCATGCCATCAATAACAATTCCAATTGCTTCTCCATGTGATTCGCCAAATATGCTTAATTTTAACTTGTTACCCCATATTGAGCTCATTAACTTTTCCTCCTAATGATTTATAATCACACCAAAATTGTGGATATGATTTGTTTACAACTTTATAGTTTTCCAATACAATTTCATTTTCACATTTTGTTCCTGCAATAGCCAGAGACATTGCAATGCGGTGGTCATTCCAACTGTTTACTGTAGCATTGCCCTTTAGTTTGCCTTTACCTAATATTATAAGACCATTTTCTGTTTCCTTAACATTTGCACCGAGCTTGTTCATTTCGGTTGTAATTGCTCGTAATCTATCAGTTTCTTTTATTCGCAGACGACCTGCATTTATAATTTTTGTAACTTTATTATCTTTCAATGAAGCAAGTACTGTAAGTGAGGGAATTAAATCTGGTATTTGGGATGCATCTATTTCGATGTTTACATTTGATTCATTATGATAGGCTGCAATTATATCAAAGATTTTTTTATCTCCTTGTGACGAATATTTATTTAATCCTATGCATTTAATTTCACTTCCAAGTTCATTTGCTACAAGGTAAAATGCTGCTTGCGAATAATCTCCTTCAACTTTATAATTTACTGCTTTGTATTGTGAATTACCATATATAATAAATTCTTTGTATCCTTTATTTTCAATATGTATATTAAACATTTTGAGTATGTCCAAGGTCATATCAATATAACCTTTTGATTCCATTTTATCGATAATTCTAATAATAGAATTTTCTTTAAGAAGTGGAAGTATGAACATTAAACCTGTTATAAATTGCGAACTTACACTACCAGATAAATTGTATATACCATGATGCAATCTATTATTAATAGTTAATGGTAATTTTCCATTAGTTGTATTATATGGTATTTGATTATCATTAAATAGTTTATAATAAATATTCAATGGTCTATTAGATAAACTTTCATGTCCTATGAAAGTACATTCATTAGCTAAGTTCATAGCTATAGGAATTAAGAACCTTAATGTTGATCCTGATTCTCTACAGTTTATAGAGATTTTATCTATTATTTGATTTTTCCTTTTTATATGCAGTTTATTATCATTTTTTTTAATTACAGCACCTAGTTTTTCCATTCCTTCAATTGTGGCCTTTATATCATCGGATAATATTATATTTTCTATTGTGCTTTCACCAATTTTACATAATGATGCACATATAATCGCTCTATGACTTAAACTTTTAGATGGTGGAATGTTAATTGTTCCACAGAGTTTTGAAGGTTTAATTATAATTTTCTCCATAATTTTCTCCATTGTTGTGATTATAACTAATAATGATGAGTAAAAGAAATACTATTTATATTAAAAACTTACCTAGGTTTTCAACAGGTAATTTTTTTATAATAGAATCTCCTATTTTATTTAATAAAATTAAATTTAAATTTCCAGAATTATTCTTTTTATCTAAATGAATAATCTTAATTATTTCACTCATATTTACTTTAGGAAAGTTGTAATCAATATTATAATTTAAAAGAATTTCCTTAATTTTGTTAGCAGTTCCTAATTGTGTGTATCCATGAATTTCACTTTTTTGAGTTATATAGTACATTCCAAGTGAAACAGCTTCTCCGTGTGTATATCTTTCATAATTATAATATTTTTCTATGGCATGACCTAAAGTATGACCGAAATTAAGAATCATACGTATATTATAATCTTTCTCATCTTTTTCAACTATTTCTTTTTTAATATTGCAACATATATATATTATATCCTCTATATTTTCAAAAAAATAAGTATTTGATTTTATAGTAAGAAGTTTATTAAAAAAAGAATTATTTTTTATACATGCATATTTTATTATTTCGCCAAGTCCATCCTTTATAAACTTATTCGGAAGGCTATTAAGAAAATTAGGATCAATAATTACCTTTTTTGGGTGATAAAAACTACCAGCCAAATTTTTACCTTGAGGTAGGTTTATTGCTACTTTACCTCCGATGCTTGAATCTATTTGGGCAAGAAGTGTTGTAGGAACTTGAATATAGTCAATTCCTCTTAAATATGTTGAAGCGGCGAATCCTGCTAAATCACCAATAACTCCTCCACCAAAAGCTAATATCAAATCGCCTCTATTAATACCAAATTCTATAAGCTTGGTATAAATGTATGTTAGATTTTCCATAGATTTACTCATTTCACCAGGGTCAACGACTATGAATGAAATATTGTAATTTTCATAATGTAAAATATCTTTTAATTTATTGCCATATAATGCGTACAAATTCTTGTCAGTAACAATTGCTATTTTAGAGCCTTTATAAATTTTTTTTATTTCAACTCCAATATTTTTAAATATATCTCTTTCTATTATAATATTGTAGTTGTTTGAAGTTAAATTAATATCTAAGGATTTCATATTCATACTTCCTAATTAAATTTCTTTGTCTACAGCATTAGAAATAGGTTTTAAGTTATTCATTAAATGCTGAAACTTTTCAGGCAACATAGATTGACCTCCATCTGACATTGCTTCATCAGGATTATTGTGAACTTCTATCATTAAACCATCAGCTCCTGCAGCTATTGCGGCTAAGGCCATTGGTTCTACTAACCACCATAGCCCAGTTCCATGACTTGGATCTACTATTATCGGTAAATGGCTTAATTTTTTAATTATAGGGATTGCGCTTAAATCTAATGTATTTCTTGTGTAGTCTTCAAAGGTTCTTATTCCTCTTTCGCACAGTATTACATTTTCATTACCTTCAGATAATATATATTCAGCTGACATTAAAAGATCTTCAATTGTGGACGAAAGGCCTCTTTTAAGTAATATAGGTGTTTTGGTTTTACCTAGCTCTTTTAACAGTTCAAAGTTTTGCATATTTCTTGCGCCAACTTGAATCACATCAACATTATCGACAAAATCATCAAGAAACTTTATTGAAGTTAATTCACTTACGATAGGTAAACCAGTTAGTTTTCCAGCATATTTCAAAAGTTTTAGTCCTTCGATTCCTAAACCTTGAAAACTATATGGTGAACTGCGTGGTTTAAAGGCACCTCCTCTTAAGAAACTTGCTCCGGATTTTTTTACTGACTTAGCAATTGATACAACTTGCTCTTCGCTTTCAACAGAACATGGTCCTGCTATTATATTAATTTTTTTACTGCCAATTATTTTATCGTTTACTTTTATTTCGGTGTTTTCTGGGTGAAATAATCTGTTTGCCTTCATATATGGTTCTTGGATTAATACAACTTTTTCAACTGCTTTATATTTATTAAATTCTACAGAATCAATATTGTTTTTATCACCTACAACACCAATTATATGGTAATTAAAGCCTTTATTTTCATAAATTTCTAATCCGAGGTTAATTATTTTATCTTTTATTATATTAATATCTGAATCTATAGCGTTTCTATTTATAATCAATAACATACTAATCTCCTAATTTTAGTTCTATTTTAAATCTATCATATTATTAAAAGAAGTCAATAGTTTATTTGATATCACCATTGAAATCTGTGGAATAATTAGATTGCAGAAGTAACATATGTGTGTTATAATTTACTAAAATACGAAAGAAGAAGAAGTAGGAGGTATTATGAATAGTAAGGCTTATAAAATATTATTATTAACTATAGTACTTGCTTTAATGCTTACAACAGCAGTTAATGCTGCAACATTTAATGATATTTCAGATCATTGGGCAAAAAGTTATATAGAAAAAGTAGCAAAAAAAGGCCTAGTTTCAGGTTATAGTAATGGAACTTTTAAACCTGAAGAAAATGTGACTGTACTGGAAGCATTGGTTATGCTGTCAAGATTATATGATATTGACGAAGATATTATGGATGAAATAATAGAAGAATATGAACCAGTTTTAGAGGACATGCCTAACACTAAAGATAATGAGTGGTCATTTGAATATTTGTCAGTAGTAATTGAGCTTGGAATAGTTTCAGAAAGTGGCATGGAGAAAATGTTTAAAAACAAGTCGATTTTTCAACCTGCAACAAAAGAAGAAATATCAATTCTTATGGCAAAAGCAATGATGTTAGGTGAGGAAGCCGAGGAGTTAAAGGTGTATACTTTACCTTTTAAAGATGTTGCAGAAATATCAACAGCAGCTAGGCCATATATTTATATAATGTATGATAGAGATATTCTTCAAGGTGATAACAATAAAAAAATTAATCCTAAAGATAAAATTACACGCGCTGTTATGGCAACTATGTTAGATAGAGCATATGAATATATTGATGATGAGGAAATAGAGCCGAACTTTGAAAACTATCAACCTACTACAATTATTAGTGGTACGATAACAGAAATTTCTGAAGGATCAGTTGAATCTTACATAAATATATTAAAAAATAATGAAGAAACTGTTATGGTTAAGATAAATGATGATACTAAGTTTAAACTTAATGGAAAATCATCAAAATTTTCAAAGTTAGATGAGGACATGACAGTAACATGTAAAATCAACGATAAAAATATAGCACTTTCTATTGAGGCAGATGATTCAGTTAAAATAGTTAGAGGTATAATCTCCTATGTTGCATACTCATCTCCAGCATCAATTACAATAAAAGATGAAGATGGAGATAAGTTAAAATTTAATGTATCATCTGATGTAGACGTGTATTTGGATGGTAAAGAAACTGAACTTAAAAATTTAGATGATGATGATGAAATAACTTTAATGATAGAGGATGATAGAGTAGTTCAAATTAATTCAATTAGCAGGATTCAACATTATGATGGTGTAATCACAGCTATTAATTACGCAAGTTTTCCTATAAAGTTGTCGATAAAAACTAATGATGGAAAAGTTATGACTTTTGAATTTAATAGCGATGTTGATGTAACAAGAAATGATGATGATTCTAGTTTTGATCAAGTTAGAGTAGGTGATATTGTTACTGTTACTACTAAATATGGTGAAATGATTAGAATTAATACAGAAGCTGCTGAAGCAGAATTAAGTGGAACAATAAAGGAAATTTTAATTGCTCCTATCAGTAAAATTAAAATTGCTGATGAAGATGGTGATGTTGAGGAATATTCAATAAGTAACAATGTTAAAATAAATTTGGGAGAAAAAAATGCCACAATTTATGATTTGAGACTTGGGTATCATGTTTATGTTAATACATCTGGTGATGAAATAGCTACTATAGAAGCATCAGAATTACAAACAGCCAAAAATTTCTCTGGAAAAGTTATTTATGTAAATTCAGATGAAAAACTTATAATGATGCAGAATATTAAGGAAAATGGCCAAACAGAACTTATTCATTTAAGAGTTACAAACAGTACAAAAATATTTGATACTTCGGGAAAAACAGAGTATATGAAGAATATAGAAGAGGGTGAAAATATTATTAGTACTGCTTTGTCACAAGGTGGAGAGTATGTTGCAGTAAGTATAATGTTACAGTAAATAGATAAAATAAATAAAATAGATAAAAAGCATATCACATGATATGCTTTTTCATTATCAATATTTGAATGGAGTTTATATGAAATATGATGTGATAATAATTGGGGCAGGGCCTGGGGGACTTTTCAATGCCCTAACTATTAGAAATAAAAAGGTTATGGTTTTAGAAAAAAATGATATTCCTGGTAAAAAAATTCTCATATCAGGGGCTGGTCAATGCAATTATACAAACAATTGCGATTTAGATAATTTTTTAAAAAGTTACGGAGACAAGGGCAGATTTTTAAAACCTTCATTATACAATTTTACAAACAAGGATTCTATTGAATTTTTTAAAAAATTTGGATTAGAAAGTATAACAAGAGATGATAATAAGGTATTTCCAAAATCATTTAATTCAAAGGATATTCTAAATGTATTAATTGAAGGCTGCAAAGAGAAAGGCGTAGAGTTAAAATATAACTGTAAAGTTGATAGATTAGGGTATGATGAATACAATAAATTATTTATTGTTAAAACACAGGAAGAATCTTTTGCCTGTGAAAATCTTGTAATTGCAACTGGAGGAATGTCATATCCAAATACTGGTTCAACTGGTGACGGCTATGGATTTGCAGAAAGTTTAGGTCATACAATAATAGCTCCAAAAGAAGCCTTGACGCCAGTTTATATTAAGAATTATTGTTTTGGAGACTTGTCGGGTATTTCTTTTGAAAATATAAAAATTTCATTATATAAGAGCAATAAGAAAGTTAAAGATTTTACTGGAGATATGCTATTTACTCATTCAAATTTATCTGGTCCAGTAATTATAAATAATTCACGATATATGGATAGTAAAGATATATTAAAAATTAATTTTACATCATATAAAAATGAAGAGGAATTTAGAAATTATTTTGAAAATAAAATATCTCTTAGTGGAAAATTAAAAGTAAAAACAATATTAAAAGAATTGAATTTACCTAAACGGTTCATTGATAAAATATTAGGATTGTCAAAAATTGACGATGATATAATATGTAGTCAGTTACCTAAACAAAGTCGGAAAAAAATCATTGAACTATTATCTAATAATAAGATGACAATAGAAAAGCTTGGAGGATTTCATATTGCCATGGTGACTAAGGGTGGTGTAGCAACTGATGAAATAAATTCTAAAACAATGGAATCAAAAATAATAAAAAATCTATATTTTGTTGGTGAGGTTATGGATATAGATGGGAATACAGGAGGATTTAATTTACAAGCAGCCTTTTCAACTGGTAAGCTGGCAGCAGAAAATATAATCGCAAAAAATTCTTGATTTTTGAGTTTTGTGTGATATAATATTCCTATTGTTTGAAGACAATACATATGTTGATGAACAACATTTAAAATATTTGTAAAATTATATAAAAGAGTAAAGCCACGAAGGTTTCAGTCACTTAAGAATAAGTGATATCTTTGTGGTTTTTTGTTTTATGTAAGGGAGGGTAATATGAAAAAGAACTATTTGTTATTAATTTTATCTATTGTGATAATGCTATTATCAGTTACTAGTTGTAGTAATGATAGTGGTGATTTAACTAATGTTGTAAATGAAAATGAAACTAAAGATACAATAGTTATGGCCATAGGATCTGAACCTGATGAAGGGTTTAACCCAATATATGGTTGGGGAAGGTATGGTAGTCCATTAATTCAAAGCACTTTAGTTGAAACAAATGCGAATATGGAAATCGTAGGGGATTTGGCAACTGATTATACTATAAGTGATGACTCTTTAACTTGGACATTTAATTTAAGAGAAAATGCTTATTTTACAGATGGAGAATTAGTAACTGCCGATGATGTAGTGTTTACATATGAAAAGGCAAAAGAAAGTAATTCTATTGTTGATTTAACTGTGTTGGAATCAATAAAGGCGGTGGATGAATTTACTGTACAAATGAAATTATCAAGACCAGAGTCAGCTTTTATTTATAGTATATCTAAAACTGGAATTGTTCCAGAACATGTATACGATAATGAATACGGTGAAAAACCAATTGGTAGTGGACCTTTTAAATTTGTTCAATGGGACAAAGGCCAGCAATTAATACTTGAGGCTAATGAAGAGTATTATGGAAATATCCCTGAAATGAAAAAGGTAGTTATTTTATTTATGGAAGAAGATGCAGCTTTAATAGCAGCACAGACAGGTACTTTAGATGTAGCAATGACAGTTCCAAGCATGTCAAGTGTTGAAATTGAAGGAATGAATTTATATAGTGCAGATACTATTGATAATAGAGGTATAACACTTCCTGTGGTTTCTAATGAGGGAAAAACTACTTCAGAAGGTTATCCTATAGGGAATGATGTTACATCTGATATAGCAATAAGAAGAGCATTATCTTATGGGCTCGATAGAAATAAAATGATTGAGGATGTATTAAGTGGATATGGTGTTCCTGCTTATACAGAGGCTGACAATATGCCTTGGTTTAATGAGGATTGTATAATTGAATATGATATAGAGAATGCTAAAAGTATATTAGAAGAAACTGGTTGGATTGATAGCGATAATGACGGTATAAGAGAAAAAGATGGATTAAAGGCTGAATTTTCTTTGATTTATGCAGCTGGAGATTCTGTTAGACAAGGTCTCGCATTGTCTGCTTCGAATCAAGCTAAAGATTTAGGAATATCTATAAAAGTTGAAGGTTTAAGTTGGGATGAAATAGATAAGCGTATGTTTAGAGATCCAGTATTAATGGGTTGGGGTGATCAAACTCCAATGGAAACATATATGCTTTATCACAGCAGTAATAAAGGCGTAGATTATTATAATCCAGAGAATTATTCTAATGAAATTGTTGATAAATATATGGAACAGGCATTAGAAGCAACTGATTCACAAATTGCTAATGAATTGTGGAAAAAGGCGCAGTGGGATGGAAAAACAGGAACATCAACCCTTGGAGATAGTCCATGGGTTTGGTTAGTAAATATAGACCATCTATATTATGTAAAAGAGGGATTAGATGTTGGACAGCAAAAAATACATCCTCATGGACATGCATGGCCTCTTGCTGCAAACTTAAGAGATTGGAAATGGATTAAGTAAAAGATAAAGATAGGAAAATCAGATGAATATTTTTAAATATATAATGTTTAATTTCTCCAGAATGATTATTTTGATTATTTTAGTTTGTATTGTAACCTTTACTTTGGTAGTAAATTCCCCAATTGACCCTATAAGACAATATATTGGGGAAGGCAATACAGTTAGTATAGAGCAAAGAGGAGAAATTGAAAAGTATTGGGGTTTAGACGAATCAAAAATCGATAGATTTATAAATTGGTCATCTAATTTACTTAAAGGTGATTTAGGTGAATCACTTATTTTTAGAAAAAGTGTTATTTCTGTTATTAGTGAAAGGGCAATTAATTCATTATTTTTAATGGTATCTGCCTTTATACTTTCAGGTATGGTGGGATATATTTTAGGTTTAATAATGGGTAAATACAGAGATTCACTTTTAGATAAAATAATTAAATCAATTTGTATAACTTTTACAGCTACACCAACATTTTGGGTTGGGATACTTATGCTCATAATATTTTCAGTGAAACTTAAAATTTTTCCTATTGGATTTAGTGTTCCAATTGGGATAACCACTGATAATATTAATATTCTTGAAAAAATACATCATGCAATTCTACCTATAATTACTTTAACTTTGGTTTTTGTTCCTAATGTTGCTATGCATACAAGAAGCAAAACTATAGAAGTTTTACAAAGTGATTATGTTTTATTTGCTATAGCTAAGGGAGAAAGTGAGAAATCTATCCTTAAGAATCATATTTTTAAAAATACTGTTTTGCCTGCAGTTACTATACAGTTTGGATCATTTAGTGAAATATTTGGTGGCAGTGTATTGGCAGAAAGTGTTTTTTCTTATCCTGGACTTGGCTCTACAGTTGTACAGGCAGGATTAGGGGGCGATATACCTTTATTATTAGGTACTACGATTATAACGGCTATATTTGTATTTATGGGAAACTTTATTGCAGACATTCTTCATATGGCTATGAACCCTATGATTAGAGAGGAGAAAGTTTAATTGGGCAGGAGAGATAAAAGTAAAGTTATACTTATTGCAATATTAGTTATTATAATATTAATAATGGTTTTTGGAACTTTAATTACAGATGAAATGTTGTCACCTCAGTTTGAAATTAAAAATCAATTACCTTCTTTAGAACATCCCTTTGGTACTGATTGGTTAGGAAGAGATATGTTTTTAAGGACTATAAAAGGTTTAAGAAATAGTTTAGTTATAGGGTCCATTGCATCATTAATTAGTTGTATAATTGCATTGATAATAGGTGGATTGGCAGGGACTATGCCAAAATGGGTTGACTTTATAGCGAAATTAGCAATTGACTTAGTTATGGGAATACCTCATATTATTTTGATAATATTAATTTCTGTATTAAGCGGTAGAGGTGCAAAAGGTGTATTGATTGGTGTTGCGGTAACTCATTGGACATCACTTGCACGAATAGTTCGTAGTGAAGTATTACAGGTTAGAAGCAATAAATATGTAATGGTATCTAGAAGGTTTGGTAAAAATGGTTGGTATATTTTTAAAAATCACATGATTCCTATAGTTTTTCCTCAGTTTATTGTAGGGCTTATATTAATGTTTCCACATGCTATACTTCATGAGGCATCTGTAACATTTTTAGGGTTTGGATTATCTCCAGAGTCAGCAGCAATAGGTATTATATTATCTGAAAGTATGAAATATTTAGTTACGGGGATGTGGCATTTAGCTTTTTTTCCTGGCCTTTCATTAGTAGTTTTAGTATTACTTATAAACAAATTAGGAGAAAATTTATCTTTACTTCTTAATCCTAATTTTGCAAGAGAGTGAGTAAAGTTTTAAATAGATTGGAAGAAAAATATGAAACCTTTATTAGAAATAAATAATCTATCAGTTCAATTTAGAATGAATGATAATAAAATAAAAAATAATGATAATTTAGTTATAAATGATTTATCTATAATGGCATATCCAGGGGAAATATTAACTATAGTAGGAGCTAGCGGAAGTGGAAAGAGTATATTAGCAGAAGCAATATTAGGATTACTTCCTAGTAACGCAGTAGTAGATGGTGATATATATTATGATGGTAAATTAATTGATTCAAAATTATTGAAATCTTTAAGAGGGAATGAAATAACATATATTCCACAGAGCATTTCATGCCTTGATCCATTAATAAAAGTTGGTAAACAGGTTAGAAACTGCATAAATGATAAGGAAATTAAGAAAAAACAACGTAAAATATTTGAACAATATGATTTATGTGAAAATTCTGAAAAGTTATACCCATTTCAACTATCTGGTGGCATGGCAAGGAGGGTTTTAATTTCTACTTCTGTTATAAAAGAGCCGAGTCTCATAATAGCCGATGAACCTACTCCAGGACTTGATGTTGAATCTGCTAAAAAGACAATGAACTATTTTAGAAATTTTGCAGACGAAAATAAAGCAGTTGTATTAATAACCCATGATATAGAGTTAGCTATTAATTATTCAGATAAGATCGCTATATTTTATGCAGGACATATACTTGAGTTGACTAAAGCTAAATATTTTAATAAAGGTGTAAGTTACTTAAGGCATCCATATACGAAAGCATTATATAATTCTTTACCTACAAATGAATTTAAGCCAATAGAAGGTTACCAGCCTATACCTAAAATAGGTGATATAGGATGTGTTTTCCGGGATAGATGTAATTATAAAGAAGCAATTTGTGATAAAAATGTAGAAATGAAGAAATTTAATGATGAAATGGTGAAATGTAATTATGATTTTAGAAGCTAAAAATATTGGGTTTAAATATAACAATAGTTCATATATTTTGAAAAATGTGGATTTTAACGTATCTTCAAATGAAAGAGTTGGATTAGTAGCAAAAAGTGGTTATGGAAAAAGTACATTTGCAAAAATATTGGCAGGTCATGTTATGCCATCATGGGGTAATGTTGTTATAGATAACAAAGAAATTTTAAATAAAGAATATTATCCTGTTCAGTTAATATATCAACATCCAGAGGAAACTATTAATCCTAGGTGGAGAATGAAAAAAGCTTTAACAGAAAATGGTAAGATAAATTATAATCTTATAGAAATTTTAGGTATCAAGGATATATGGCTAGACAGGTATCCTAATGAGTTGTCTGGAGGAGAACTTCAAAGGTTTTCAATAGCAAGATCTATAACAAAGGATACCAAATTTATAATTGCTGATGAAATAACTGCAATGCTTGATGGA
The DNA here is from genome assembly GCF_035934735.1 of Sedimentibacter sp. MB31-C6. NCBI lineage: Bacteria > Bacillati > Bacillota > Tissierellia > Sedimentibacter > Sedimentibacter sp. MB31-C6. Next base: position 1,253,314 of record NZ_CP142396.1, on the reverse strand, counting down.
ATAACTCAAGCACAAATTTGGAATTCTTTAATAAAAATATGTGAAGAAAGAAATATTGGAATGGTTATAATAACACATAATAAAGCATTGGCAAGCAGAGTATGTACAAGAGTAGTAAACTTAGAAGAAATCAATAATATATAATTTGAGGAGTATAATAATGGAACAAAAATATAATAAATTAAGAAGTATACTTAAAGAGATGGGTAGTGTTGCAGTAGCATTTTCAGGAGGGGTTGATAGCACATTTTTGTTAGCTGTTGCAAATGAAGTATTAAATGAGAATGCAGTTGGAATAAATGTAAGTGCATCAATGTATCCTAAAAGAGATACTTATGAAACTGAAGAATTGGCTAAAATATTAAAGGCTAAGTTTATTCCAATTATTGGTGATGAATGGGGAATAAAAGGTTTAGTAGCAAATGAACCAGACAGATGTTATCATTGTAAGAAAGCTGTTTTTACATTAATTATAGATACAGCAAACAAAAATGGATATAAATTTGTTGTCGATGGAACTAATGCTGATGATACTTCAGATTTTAGGCCTGGCATGAAAGCACTTAAAGAACTTGGTGTAAGGAGTCCTTTAAAAGAAGCAGGACTAAGCAAGGAAGAGATACGTGTTCTTTCTAAAAAACTAAATGTCCCAACTTGGAATAAGCCTTCTATGGCTTGCCTTGCATCTAGAATTCCCTATGGTACACGAATTACTAAGGAAAATTTAAAAATGGTAGAAAATTGTGAAAATTATCTCCTTGATTTAGGATATACTGGTTTTAGAGTGAGATACCATGGAAATTTAGCAAGAATAGAATTGAAAAAAGAGGACTTTGCTAAATTTATAGAAAAGGATAGGGAAACTGTAGTTGAATTCTTTAAGAAAGAAGGATTTAATTTTGTCACTTTGGATTTACAAGGTTACAGAATTGGAAGTATGAATGAAGAAGTAAGTCAAAATACTAAGGATGAGTGGGATATAAAATAATGAATAAAAATGATTTAAAAGAATTATTGAATAAAGTAAAGAATGAGGAAGTAACAATTGATACAGCTGTAGAAAAACTTAAAGAATTACCTTTTACTGAAATAGGCAACTACGCTAAAATTGATAACCATAGAGCTTTACGTAATGGATATCCAGAGGTAATATTTTGTCAAGGCAAGTCACTAGACCATATTAACGGAATTATTACTAAGATGTTAGCTATGGGTGAAAATAATATTTTAGCAACAAGAGCCAGCAAGGAAGTTTATGAAAGTGTTTGTAAAATTACAGATAATGCAATATATTATGATTTAGCGAGAATCATAATAATAAGAAGAAAAGAAATAATAAAAACTGAAAATTCTATATTAGTGGTTACTGGAGGCACCGCAGATATTCCTGTTGCAGAAGAAGCAGCTATAACTGCAGAAGTTTTAGGGAATAAAGTTGAAAGGCTTTACGATGTTGGTGTAGCAGGTATCCATAGATTACTTTCTAAATTGGATGTTATTTATTCTGCCAATGTAATAATTGCTGCAGCTGGAATGGAAGGAGCAATAGCCAGTGTTGTTGGAGGTCTTGTTGACGTACCAGTTATAGCAGTTCCTACAAGCGTTGGTTATGGAGCTAGTTTTAATGGAGTAGCTGCATTGTTAGCAATGCTGAACTCCTGTGCATCAGGGACTAGTGTTGTAAATATAGATAATGGATTTGGTGCGGGATATCTAGCGAGTATGATAAATAAAATGAATGGAGAAAAATAAAATGAATATATTATATATGGATTGTTTTTCTGGTATAAGCGGAAATATGATAATAGGTGGTTTATTGGATTTAGGTATAAATGAAAATGAACTAATTAATGAGTTGAAAAAATTAAATGTAGAAGGGTATCACATAGAAGTAAGTAAAAAAGTTAAAAATGGTATTGAAGGTACTTATTTTGATGTAATATTAGAAGATGAGCATCATTCACATGAACATCACCATCACCATTCACATGAACATAGAAATTTACATGATATTGAGAAAATTATTGAGGATAGCCAACTTTCTGATAAAGTTAAAAAGCTCTCAAAAAAAATATTTATTTATGTAGCAGAAGCTGAATCTAAAGTTCATGGAAAACCTATTGACCAAGTTCACTTTCATGAAGTAGGGGCTATTGATTCAATTGTAGATATTATAGGAACTGCTATTTGTATTGATATGTTAAATATAGAAAAAGTAGTTGCTTCAAAGCTTCATGTAGGAACAGGATTTGTAAAATGTCAGCATGGATTAATGCCAGTACCAGCGCCAGCAACTTTAGAAATTATTAAGAATGCTAGTATTCCAATATATTCTAAGGGTATTCAAGGAGAACTTGTAACACCTACGGGAGCTGCAATTGTTGCAGCATTAGCACAAGAATATAGTGAACAACCAGATATGGAAATTGATAAGATAGGTTATGGTGCAGGTTATAAAGACTTTGAAATTCCTAATTTATTAAGGCTTGTTTTAGGAAAAAAAAAACTAATTTAAACAGTATAATATTAGCAGAAACAAATATAGATGATACAACTGGAGAGGTGTTGGGGTATGTTATGGAAAGATTATTTGAAGCTGGGGCATTAGATGTTTTCTTTACTCCTATTTACATGAAGAAATGTCGTCCTGCTGTTAAACTTACATTTATAGCTCAAGAAGAAGATTTAGATACTTTAGAAAGAATAGTGCTTTCGGAAACCTCAACTATTGGTATAAGAAAAATTAAAGTTGAGAGAACTACTATGGAAAGAAGTTACGAACTTATAAACACTAAATTTGGTGATATTCACGTAAAAAAGGTTGTATATGGAGATATCATAAAATTCAGCGGGGAATATGAAGATATAAAAAAAGCAGCACTTAAAAACAAGGTATCAATAAAAGAAGTTTATGACGAAATTAAAAACATCTAAAAAGATGCACTGGGGACAGTCCCCAGTGCATCTTATTTTGAAAGAACTGTTTTTATTTTAACTTTTTCTTCTTTTATTAATGTTATTATTAATACTCCTGTTAATATGAGAATGCATGCAAATATGTTTTTTAATGTAAAGGGTTCATTTAATAAAATAATACCTAATAATATGCTTGTAATAGGTTCGAACATTCCAACAATTGCAGTTACAGTAGGACCAACATTTTTTACAGCCATAGTGATTAATGTATTAGCTAATACAGAAACAAAGATTGAAACTAAGAGTGTGTATATCCAACCTTTTATAGACATATTAAATACTAAGGTTTTAGATATCATTCCAAATATAAACATATATATTGATGCAAAGGCGCTAAGGAATAAAGAAATTTTAAATGGATACATCGCATTTAAACCACTTTTATCAATGTAAAGAAGGTGAGCGCCATATATTACCCCTGACAATAATGCCAATATTACTCCTACTATACTAAAGCTGCCTTCGAAAAATAAAGCAACTCCAATAGTTGATAGAACTAAGGCTAATATTTTTTCTTTACTTATTTTCTCTTTAAATATAATCACAGAAACGGCAGCAACTAAAACAGGATAAATATAATGTATTGTAGTAGTCATTCCTACAGATATATAATTATAGGCACCATAAAGTGTGATAGCAGTCAAAGAAGGGCCAAGGGAACTTAAGATAGCTAATTTTTTAATTTCTTGCTTTGTTATAGCTAGGGGAATTTTCTTATATTTTAAAATTCCAAAAATAAAAGGAATGGAAAGAAGACTTCTATAAAAGGTTAGTGATAATGTGTTGCTTCCCTCCATATATGATAATTTTCCTAAAATAGGAGTAAATCCGTAAATAAAACCAGCTAAAATTGCATAAATTAATCCTCTTGTTTTATTCATAATTTCCCCTTCTTTTCTTGTTGCTGTTTATTTACCGCAACATTTTTTATATTTTTTTCCTGAACCACAAGGACATGGATCATTTCTACCTATTTTTTCACCTTTAACGACTATTTTAGAACGGTTATAGTCTTTTTTTATCTGTTTTCTTTTGTCATCGTCAAATATATTATTCCATTCATTCATATCATATAGCCATTCAGCTTTTGCATCGTGCATATTCCATAATAACTTCTCAAAATCAAGTTCTAACTTTATTTCCGATTCTTCTGTTAAATCTTCTAAATTTATAGATTCCTTAAAACTTGTATTTGCACCATCTAAGAAACCTACAAATTGCATACTAGTCATGTTGTTATTTTCAGCTAAATTTTTTATATTACCTTCAATAACTGGATTTTTTTCTTCTAGTATTTTTCTATAACATTCTGCTTCTTTTCCCATGTATTCTTTCCAAAATTTTTGATAATCTTCTTGAGTAGAAATACCTTCTAAGATTTCATTCCATTCTTTATATAAACTCATAACGATCCTCCTAAAATATATTACAAAGATATTTTATCAGAAAAAAATAAAATTACAAGAAAAACTGAATAATATTACAATAAAAAGTGCCTCGAAAGGCACTAAGACTTTAATTAGTATAAGCAACACCATTTTTTGTTAAACCAATTTCAAAATTGCTATCATACTTTATATATCTAATATTATTTTCTAAATAAGTAGATTCATTTTCTCCTTGCCAAACAACAAACACATCGTTATTTATTGATGTTTGTTCAAGAATGTTCTTCAAAATTTTAATTTCTCTTTCATCACTAATTTGTTGAAGGCTATTATTCATTGTAAGGATAATGACCTTGTCTTCATAATTTGGCATGCTCTTAATATTATTCCACATTACAGTGTTTGACGCATTTAATGTTCCACTGGTTACAATGGCATCAAAATACAATATATTATCACTGCTTATAGAATTTCCATTAGAATCAGTTAATACTATATCATTTTCTTTTATAGTCAATTTTTCTGAATAATTTGAAATATTACTAACTTTTAGTGGATCGATAAATTCTGTTTCTGTTTTCAATCCAAGGTTTTTATCTCTTGGTTCATGCATAAGTCTCAAATTATCTATATATATTGTTCCTGTATCTTTCCTTGTTTCATTGATTTCAGCAAGGTATATATTATTTAAGGTAATAGGATATGCAATGCCATCAGGAATATCTGCTGTAACCCACTTCCATCCAGTCCAATTAACCTCATCTTCGAAGGTAATCTTAGTTTGTGTGCCATAAGAGTCAGTAACTCTGCATCTTAGCCAATGATCCTTACCATCACCATAAACCCACATTCCGATAGCTTTTGGTTTACCATCGAGTTTAATGCCTTCTCCGTCTTTTCCAAAATCAACAAATGCAATACTTTGGTCAGTCATATCAGTGAAATCATAATCTAGTTTTAATGCATTGGCTCCTTCTTTTACAATATTATCTGTAATAGATATATTTCCTTTGGAATCTTCAGGATAGAGATTTAATTTAAGGTTATTTAAATTTTCAAATCTATTTAAAGTTTCATAGCGGTAACCTACTTTGACTTGAATATTTTTAATCGCACTGCCAAATGTTGCGGTTATAGCTCCAGTATTATTAATATCACCTGCAGTGAAAATTCCATCTTCTACTTTACCTATCTTATTTCTATAAGTATAATTAATATACTCTGATGGAATATAAGCTGAATTACCATTTTTGTCAATACCAAGAATGTTATTTAAATTATGTGTTTCTCCATAATTTAAGACTAGGTTGTCTGAATTAAATTTTAAAGCAACGGGTGTATCTATTACGTCTATTTCTATTTCACCTTTAGTATCTCCTATAGAAGCTGTTATTAAAGCTTTACCTGGGTTTTTCGGAAGAAATTTATTGTTCTCAATTACACCTGCAGTTGAAGGAGTAACAGAATAACTAACATTGCTTTTATCAATGTCCAATGGTGTATAGTATTCATTCAAAAATTCCAAATCTAATTCAAGCTCTGTATTGTTAAAAACTTTATTATTTGAAGTAGTTATATTAATTTTGTCAACATTGTTACTATCTGGTGCGGTATTGAAAACTCCAACACCTGAAGCGATTTTTCTTTCATATCCATCTGATGGCATATTTACAATAGTGATGTTAGAATTTTTAAGGAAATCAATACCCATAGTTGTAGATCCTCCTCCGTCCATGTTGACAACATTGTAAGCACCTAAATCAACCATAATTTGAGCTAGTTCTGTTTGTTTTATACTTGTATATTCCTTATTTCTTCCATCAACAGTTACTAAAATCATTTCTGTATTGTCTTTATTAAAACCTATTGCAGTACGAGGATGAGCACCGAGTACTTCATCACTAATATCATTTATTTCACCATTTTTAACTAGATGATTTAACCCACCAAAAGACCAGTCTATGTTTTCAGTGTTAAAATCTAATTCAATATTCAATGAAACTGGCTGCCCAGATTTAAAGGAATTTGTCATTTTTTCTATTGTGTCAGGATTACAACTTGCAACGATGTAACCTTCTTCTGGAATTATAGTTGAAGGTTGATTTCTCCTTACTTCTGACACTGTATTGTTTACTACAACTACTTCTAATATATCTTTATCTCCGCTATAACCAGGAGACATTTTATTCCAATCAGAAGTTAGTATAGTTGGGCCCCAATCAATATTAGAAGTTTTATTCATAACAACAATATCATATTGAATATCATCTGAGCCATAAAGTGTAATATTAGGATTCCAAAGTGATATATCCACTGTACCATCCAATAATCTTGTTACTGATGGGTATCCATAACTGTAAGGTAGAGGAGATGTGATAATTTCCCCGTCCTTAATTATTGGTCCATATGTATAAGTTGGATTTCCCATGTAAAAAAAGTCTCCATTAACACCTGCTACAGCTCCAGATGATTTTAACATAGAACTTAATGTTCCCCTGTTAGATACACCTTCTTTATTTGTTACAGGTTCTACTTTTGTATACGGGTCTGTTAGGTTTGTGCGAACAACATTTATGTTCATCCACCCTTGAGAAGTGTATTTTTCAATTCTTTCATATGTAATACCCGTAGAGAGTCTAGTTTCCTCAGATAAATCATAAACAGTGTATAAGTCGCTGCCGAATACTGATGATGTTAATAATAGAATCATAGTAGCAGAAATAGCTGCAATTTTTTTTATAAACAAATTAATCATTCCCTTCTGTATTTATGTATTTAAATTTATGCTTGTCCATTATACCACATATAAAGTATAAATTAACATGTATTTATTTAATTAATATAGTAAATTATAGAAATGTAAGGATTGTAATATACGCTTTTATTTAGACGTTTTAAAAGGATTTAAGTTCCAAAAATATTTAAAGTTCAGCTATTGACATAAAAAAATCTATATGATATTATGAATTGTAACAATCCTTATCAAGAGTGGTGGAGGGACGAGGCCCAATGAAACCCGGCAGCCTGATTTATTCAAGGTGCCAAATCCCGCGGATTTCCGAAAGATGAGGCTATATATGTAGATAGAACCTCTTCTATGGAAGAGGTTTTTATTTTTTAAACTATATAAATTAGTCATTATGCTTTCACAATGAAAAGAAAAGTAAAGTATAGAAAGGATCATAAAATGAAAAAATGGTTATTTACATCAGAGTCTGTAACAGAAGGACATCCTGATAAAATTTGTGATCAAATATCTGATGGAATATTAGATGCTATTTATGAACAAGATCCATTTGGTAGAGTTGCATGTGAAACTGTAACAACAACTGGTCTTGTATTAGTAGCAGGAGAAATTAGCACTAATTGCTATATAGATATTCCTAAAATAGTTAGGAATACTATAAAGGATATTGGTTATACAGATGCGGAGTATGGCTTTGATTACAAAACTTGTTCTGTATTAACTGCAATTGATGAACAATCATCAGATATTGCTATGGGAGTAAACGAAGCGGCAGAGTATAGAGAAACTCATTTAGACAAAAACGATGCAACAGGAGCTGGAGATCAAGGTATGATGTTTGGGTTTGCATGTAATGAAACACCTGAATTTATGCCTATGCCTATCAGTTTGGCACATAAATTATCTCTAAAACTTTCAAAAGTAAGAAAAAATGGTATTTTGGGTTATTTAAGACCTGATGGAAAGACACAGGTTACCATTGAGTATCATGATAATAAACCTGTTAGAGTAGATGCCATTGTAATTTCAACTCAACATGACCCTGAAATTGAAATAAGCACTATTGAAAAAGACTTAAAGGAGCATGTAATAAAAACAACAGTACCAGCTGAATTAATCGATGAGAATACAAAATATTTTATCAATCCTACAGGTAGATTTGTTATTGGAGGCCCTCAAGGGGATTCAGGATTGACTGGAAGAAAAATTATTGTTGATACTTATGGAGGATATTCAAGACATGGTGGTGGAGCATTCTCAGGCAAGGATCCAACAAAGGTAGACCGTTCAGCTGCATATGCATCAAGATACATTGCAAAAAACATTGTTGCAGCAGGCCTAGCAGATAAATGTGAAGTTGAGCTTGCCTATGCTATTGGAGTTGCAAAACCAGTTTCAATAATGGTCGATACTTTTGGAACAAATAAAATTGATGAAGAAAAAATAGAGAAAGCCATTAAAGATAACTTCGATTTAAGGCCAGCTGCAATAATAGAAAAGTTAAACTTAAGAAGACCAATATACAAACAATTAGCTGCTTATGGCCACTTTGGAAGAGATGATTTAGATTTGCCTTGGGAAAAGCTAGACAAGGTTGATATATTAAAAAAATATTTATAATTAATGACATAGTTATTTTTCCAATAATGTCATTGCTATGAATAAACATTGCGGTTCAATTTTAGGAGGTGAGATTTTGTCTAAATTAATAATAACTGTAGCGACAACAGGCTCGATATATACTAAGGCTGATACACCTCATATACCAATAACGGCTGAGGAAATAGCAAATGATGTAAAAGAGTGTTATAATGCTGGTGCTTCAGTTGTTCATATTCATGCAAGAGATAAAGATGGAAGAAAAACACATGATTTTATGAGATATGTAGAAATAGTCGAAAAAATTAAGGAAGTATGTCCTAAAATAATTATACAATTATCAACAGGTGGAAGAGCTGGATTAGATTATGAGAGTAGGACTCAAGGTTTAAAATTAAATCCTGAAAGTGCTGCTTTAACAACAGGGTCAGTAAATTTTGAGGAAATGGTTTATCAAAATTCTCCTAAATTCATAGAAAAAATATCAAAAGAAATGATGAAAAGAAATATTAAACCTGAAATTGAGGTATATGATATTAGTATGATATACAAAGCAATTGAACTAAAGGATAAGGGGTTGATTCGTGATCCTTTATACTTTAACTTTATATTGGGATTTAAAAATTGTCAACCTGCAACATATAACCAACTTACTAGTCTTTTAAATGCTATTCCTAAAAATTCTATTTGGGATATTACGGGAATTGGTGAAAATCAAATGTTTACAGTTTTTTCCGGAATAAGCCTTGGTGGGCATGTAAGGATTGGATTGGAAGATAATATTTATTATAAGCCTGATAAATTAGGCAAGAACGTTGACTTTGTAGAGAGAACAGCGAAACTTGCAAAGATATATGGTAGAGACATAGCATCTCCAGATGAAGCTAGAAGAATATTGAAGATAAGAAGATAAGTTTAATATGTTTTTTTTCGATATAAAATAAAAACTCTTTTCAATATTAATTTAATATTGAAAAGAGTTTTTTTATAATATTATAGTTAATCAATTGAAATCAATACTACCTACATTAGTTGTAAGTTCTACTCTTGTTTTTCCATCGTTGTTTATTTTAACTATCTCTTTCATCATAAACTCATTTATTACAGTTTCATAGCTTGAATCTTTAGGAAGTGTCAAGTTAATATCTCCGACAATAACATTTGCCTTTATAACTTTAGAGTTGTAAATATCAGAAAAATCACAATTTATGTCTCCTGTATTTATAAGGAAGGTTGAACTGTTTAAAGAAATACAGTTATCTAAGTTTATATCACCAACATCTACCTTTAAATCATAAGAAGCACTTGAGTTATTTATATTTACTTCTCCAACATTAGATACAACTTCAATTTGTCCTTGAACATTATTTATTGTAATGTCACCAATATTTGTATTTATAACAAAACTTTTAATAGTTTCAGGAATTTTTATATCTAATGTTACTTGTATCATATTTGATGGATCTAAATTATTAATATTTTTTGAAGTATCAATATTAATTGATTTAAATTTTTCTTCAATAGTATAGGTGAAGTCTTCAATCAATTTTTTTGCATCTTCCATATTGTTTGCTTTAGATTCTAGTTTTACGTCAATTAAAGTATCACTTGATTCATGGCTTGTTATGTTTATATTTCCAATTGCGCTCTTTATGATTAATTTATTCAAATCTGAAGCACTAATGGTGTGTGATTCTACTTTTTGCACCTTTTCTTTACCTGTTGTTTTGATTACAGCATCAGTTATTTTATCTGAAACATCCTTTACAACATTTTCATCTATTTCGTAATTAGATGTACAACTCGTTGTAGAAAACAAAAGTAAAGCAACTAACAATATGCTTATTAATTTTTTCATATTTATCCCTTTCTGATAACTAGGCAATATTATGCCATGATTTATTAAAACTAACACTATCTTATTATGGATTAAAATTCTTTAAATATTACTTAAATTAACATAAAATATAAATTTATACAATTATAGCTACAAATTAATTTTCTTTTCTAAAAGATATCCTGAACCAGCAGTCATTATAGCACATTCAATTAATGTTATTATTATAAAAGGTAGAAAGACTGTTGCCATATCTGTGACTGATATATTACTTCCATTAATTAAAGGGTTATAATATGGAGTTAAAGCAGACATTATATTTGACGACAGGTAAGATATTCCCCAATTTAGTATAATAAAAATTATAAAGCTTAGAAATCCTCCTAATCTTATTTCAGAAAATATGCTTTTACGTATAGTAATAGAAGTGTACACTGTTAATATAAAACTTATTATAAATACTAATGCAGTTAGTAAAAAAACAAATAAATGGCCTAAATTAAATCCTATACTTCCAGATAGTATCATATTAATTCCTCTAGTAATTTCTGAGAGGTTAATATTAAAATCTAATCCTGCAACTGTCATCAAGTAAATTCCATTTATTAAAATGAAAATTAAATATATAAAAAGTATTGCAAAACCTTCTAATATTGCAGTCAATACTTTTGAAATTACAATTTTATATCCACTGTTTGGCGTCATAAATAACATATATCCTAATTTTTTATTTAAGTCGTCACTATACATTTTAATTACATCAGAAATATATAGAATCGATATTGCAACAGGAAAAAGTGATAAGCATGATATACTTCCTGTAACCCCTTTATTAATAATTGCAATGAGATTAATAATTATAGCAGTGACAGCAGTTATTAAAAACATTTTATGTTTTCTTAAAAATTCATATTTTATTATATTATACATTTTTGTAAACCTCCTTATAGATGCCTTCTATTGAAGTGCCGTATTGCTTTCTTAATTCTTCAGCATCACCATCAACTTCTATTTTTCCATCTTTTAAAAATATTACTGAGTCTAACAGTTTTTCCATTACACTAACTAAATGACTTGAAATTATTATTATTTTATTTTCATTAAAAGACTTTATTATTAAATCCATAATTATTTCTCTTGATAATATATCAACACCATTTAGAGGTTCATCAAGCATATATATGTCAACATCACGACTTAATGCAAGAGTAACTTTTAACTTTCCAATTAAACCAGATGATAATTTAGATACTTTAAAATTTGAATCAACATTTATGTCATTTAATATTTGCATTGCATAATCTGTTCTAAAATCAGAATACATATCTGAATAATATTTTATAATATCTTTTACTTTAAAGGAATCATATAAATAATTCTCAGTAGGCATATATGAAACATCTCCTTTAGTTTTATATGATAAAGGAGTACCATCTATTAATACTTCTCCTGATGTTTGCTTATGAAGACCTGCAATGATTTTCATTAACGTAGTTTTACCGCTGCCATTTGGTCCAATTAATCCATATATTTTACCTATTTCTAAATTCAATCCTATATCTTCAAGAGCTGTTTTATTATAATATTTCTTTGATAAATTACTAATTTTGAGTACTTCTTTCATTATAAATCATTCCCTTCATTTATATTTGCTTTTTTTATAAAATTCAACATATCATCTTTTTTATAACCTATTTGTTCCATGCCATTTATAAAATTATAAATTAACTCCTTTGCCATGTCATATCTTATACTTTCAATTTTTTCCGTTGATTCAGTTATAAATGTACCTAACCCACGTTTTGTAAATACTAAATCTTCCATTTCCATCTCCTTATAAACTCTTGCTACAGTATTAAAATTAATTCCTAACTGGCTTGAATATTCTCTTGAAGAGGGCATCTTGCCGCCAGGTTTTAATTTACCTGTTACTATATCTTGTTTAATCTTGTGCATTACTTGTATATAAATAGGTATATTGTTATTAAATTCCATTTTATCACCTCTTTTTAATAAAGCGTACTAGTGTCATAGATAAATAGTACACTAATACATGATTAATGTCAATAAGTAAACTTGTTAAAAAACCGTAATATTTGCTCTAAAAAATGACTTGACATGATAATTTATTAGTTATATAATCTTACAAATCTTACATATAGACGTTGAAGAAAAGTAGTAAATAGTGTTATTATTTTAGAGAGTCGATGGATGGTGGAAATCGATATAATAAATTATTGAATCCGTTTCTGAGTTTCTTGAGAAAAAACAAGACGTTTAATTGCGTTAAAATTATTAAGGGGTTATATTAACAATTAGAGTGGCACCGCGAGCAATCTCGTCTCTAAACAATGGAGATGAGATTTTTTTATTTAAAGGAGGTTCAAAATGCACAAAAAATTATTTATTCCAGGACCTATAGAGGTCAATGATGATGTATTAGAAAAAATGTCAACTCCTATGATCGGTCATAGGAGCAAAGAGGCATCAAGTTTACAAAGAAATATTAGTGAAAAGTTAAGAAAACTTTTTTATACTAAAAATGAAATAATATTGTCTACTTCATCAGGTAGTGGTTTAATGGAGGCCGCTATAAGATGTTGTACTAAGGAAAGAGCAGCAGTATTTTCTATAGGATCATTTGGAGATAGATGGTATGATATGGCAATATCTAATGGAGTTGATGCAGATTTATTCAAGTCACATTCTGGTTGCATTACAACTCCAGAGATGGTAGACGAAGTATTAGCAACAAAAAAATATGATTTAATAACAATTACCCATAATGAAACATCTACTGGAGTTATGAATCCAATAGAGGAAATAAGTAATATAGTAAAAAAGTACCCAGAAGTTATATTTTGTGTTGATACAGTTAGTTCAGCAGGCGGAGTTAAAATAGAAGTAGATAAGCTTGGGATTGATGTATGTATAACTTCATCACAAAAGGCATTAGGATTGCCACCAGGGCTAGGAATTTGTACATTAGCAGAAAGAGCTGTTGAAAGAGCAAGAACAGTTAAAAACAGAGGTTATTATTTAGATTTGGTACATTTATACGATGTTATTAAGAAAAAAAATTATCAATATCCTTCAACACCAAATTTATCTTTAATGTTTGCTCTTGATTATAAATTAAATAAAATATTAGAAGAGGGATTAGAAAATAGATTTGATAGACATCTTAAGATGGCAGAGTACACAAGATCATGGGCTAAAAAACATTTTGATTTATTTACAGAAGAAAGAAATGCGTCTGTTACATTGACTACTGTAAAAAATACTAGAGGAATTAGTGTGAAATATTTAATCGAAGAACTTGAAAAAGAGGGATTTGTTATTTCAAATGGATATGGAAATCTTAAAGAAAAAACTTTTAGGATAGCTCATATGGCAGAATTAACAATAGAAGATTTAAAAGAATTATTATCAGTAATAGATAGCATCTTGAAGTAACACTTCTTTAGTTGTTAATTATTAACTCCCATTATTGACGAATATTAATCTATATAGTAATATAATCGAGAAGAATAGGAGATTAATATGTACGATTTAAATAAAATTAAAGGAATTTTAAATACAAATTATATTGGTAATACTATTATACAATATGAAGAAGTACCATCAACTTTTGCAAAAGCAAAAAATATCTTTGATACTTGTACTGATGGTTCTGTTATTTTATCTGAAAACCAGTCTATGTGTAAAGTGAGATTTGGTCGTCTTTGGGAGTGTTATCCATATAAGAATATATACTTAAGTATACTTTTTAAAGATGAATTAGATAGCTATGAGATTTCTAAATTTGAAGTGATTGTATCGGCAGCTGTTTGCGAATCAATCAACAGCATATATAATATAGTAAGTAAAACTAAATGGCCAAATGACATATTAATTAATAGTAAAAAAATTTCATCTATTAGTTGTCAGTCTATTACAAGAAATAAGAAAGATGCAGGTTTAATTATTTCTATTTTAATTAATGTAAACATAGATGAAGATGAACTATCTGAAGGAATAAGAGAAAAAGCAACATCAATTAAGATAGAATTGAATACGCTTAATGAAAGAGAAATATTAATTGGTTATATTTTGAATAATGTGGAAAAGTATTATGATGAATTAAAAAAGCATGGAAGTATAAATAATGCTTTAAATATATGTTATGATAATTCAGCTATTGTGGGTGAGTATATAGGGGCAATTAAGCCGGGAAGAAAAACAGTTAAAAAGTGTAATGTTAAGTCCATAAATGAAGAAGGGCTCTTAGTAGTTGTTGATGAAAAAGGAAACGAAGAAATACTAAATTCAGGAGAAATAATTATTAAATATGATGGAAAAACTTAAAATAGGAAATGTAGAATTAAAAAATAATGTTGTTTTAGCTCCTATGGCAGGTGTTACTGACATGACTTTTCGTAGTATATGTAAAGAGTTTGGTGCAGGACTAGTTTATACTGAAATGGTAAGTGCAAAGGGTTTGTATTATAATGATGTTAAAACTGAGACCTTAATGAAAATCAACGTTAAAAATAAACCAGTAGCAATACAAATATTTGGTAGTGATCCTGATGTTATGGCATATGTTGTAGAGAATGATATAAATAAAAGAAACGAAATAGATATTATAGATATTAATATGGGTTGTCCAGCACCTAAAATAGTAAAAAATGGTGATGGAAGCGCTCTTATGAAGAATACTAAATTAGCAGGTCAGATAGTAAATAAAATAAAGAAAATTTCTAATAAACCAGTAACTATTAAGATTCGAGCAGGATGGGATGCAAACAATATTAATGCAGTAGAATTCGCTAAAGTTTTAGAATTTAATGGTGCAGACTTAATTGCGGTACATGGACGAACTAGAGAACAATTTTATACTGGGAAGGCAGATTATAATATAATAAAGGAAGTAAAAAATAATATTAAAATTCCGGTTATAGGAAATGGAGATATTTATAATCCTCAGGATGCCCTTGAGATGGTTAATACCACTAACTGTAACGGTGTAATGATTGCGAGAGGAATTCTTGGCAATCCTTGGCTTATTTACAATACAAATTCAATGTTAAATAATAAAGGTGATTTTTATAATCCTACACCAAGAGACAAAATAGAAATGCTAATAAAGCATATAAATATGTTAAAGGATGAATTAAATGAAAAAACTGCTGTGCTAGAAATGAGAAAGCATTCTGGATGGTACATTAAAGGAATGATAAAATCTTCAGAAATTCGCAATAAGATTAATAAAATAACAAAATATGAAGAATTAATTAATTTATTGAATAGATATATAGACAATTATGAGACTTATAATATGTAAAATTTGTAAAAAAAAATTAAAAGATTCTTGACAATATATTACTACTTGATTATAATAGTCTAATTAATTAAAAGAATTATCATCGAGTTATCATATTATAATAAACATATAATAAAATGTTATATACTGTTTCAATAAAATAATATGTTAATAAGTAATTGCATTTATTTTTAAAATCAACTTTGTTAAAGGAGTAATAATATTATGAAGAATGAAACTTTGATTACTGCAGAGGGATTAAAAGAATTAAATCAAGAATTAGATTATTTAAAGCTTGTAAAAAGAAAAGAGATTTCAGAAAAAATCAAGGTAGCTTTAGCATTTGGAGATATTAGCGAAAATGCTGAGTACGATGAAGCTAAAAATGAACAAGCAAATGTGGAAAATCGTATTGCAAAGCTAGAATTGATGATAAAAAATGCAAAAGTAATTAAGGAAGTTAAGAATAACGGTATTGTTAGCATTGGCTCAAGGGTTACCATAAAGGATTTAGAATTTGATGAAATAATGGAGTATACAATAGTTGGTTCGGCTGAAGCAGATCCATTTAAAGGAAAAATTTCAAACGTTTCACCTTTGGGAAAAGCTTTATTAGATAAAAAGATAGGAGAAATAATTGAAGTTGAATCTCCAACAGGAGATATGATAAAATATGAGATACTAACTGTATAAAATCGATAACTAAAGAAAAGTATAATAAAAACATTTATTAAGGATAAGGTGGTGTAAGAAATTGAGTGAACAACAAAATTTAGGAGATTTAAGGCAGGTCAGGGTAGATAAATTAAAAGAATTAGTTGCGGCAGGGAGAGATCCTTATAAAATTTCAAAGTATGAGGTAACTTCTAATTCTAAATATATTAAAGATAATTTTGAGGATATGAATGGTAAAAATGTTTCTTTAGCTGGTAGAATAATGTCAAAGAGGGGACAAGGAAAAGTAGGTTTCTATGACATTCAAGATCACTTAGGTAAAATTCAAATGTTTGTTAAAAAAGATAATTTAGGTGAAGATGAATACAACTGGTTAAAAACTTACGATATAGGAGATATAATAGGTATCGAAGGTGAAGTTTTTAAAACTAAGATGGGAGAAATATCTGTAAGAGCTGAAAAGATTACTCTTTTATCAAAGTCACTTCAAACTTTACCTGAAAAATTTCATGGATTAAAAGATACTGATTTAAGATATAGGCAACGATATGTTGATTTAATTGTAAATCCAGAAATAAAAGATGTATTTCTAATGCGTAACAAAATTATTAGAGGTATAAGAGAATTTTTAGATAATGAAGGGTATTTAGAAGTTGAAACTCCAATACTCAACCCTATAGCCGGAGGAGCTAATGCAAGACCTTTCATTACTCATCATAATACACTTGATATAGATTTATATATGAGAATTGCTAATGAGCTATTTTTAAAAAGATTAGTAGTTGGTGGTTTAGGTGATGGTGTATATGAAATGGGTAAAATGTTTAGAAATGAAGGAATGGATGCAAATCATAATCCTGAATATACAGCAATGGAGGTATATAAACCATATGCTAATTTTAATGATATGATGGATTTGACAGAAAATATAGTAGCATTTGTTGCAATGAAGGCTAGAGGAACTACTAAAATAGAATATCAAGGAAAAATTATAGACTTTACACCACCTTGGAAAAGAGTAAAAATGCAAGATATGGTTAAAGAATATACAGGAATTGACTTCGACTTAATCAATACAGATGAGGAAGCTATAAAAATAGCAAAAGAAAAAGGTATAGAAATTACCCCATTAATGACAAGAGGCCATATAATTAGTGAGTTGTTTGAAGAATATTGTGAAGAACATTTAGACCAACCTACATTTGTTACACATCACCCAGTTGAGATATCTCCTCTTGCTAAACGAAATATAGAAGATCCGAGATTGACTGATAGATTTGAAGCCTTTGCAAATACATGGGAAATAGCTAATGCATTTTCTGAATTAAATGATCCTATTGATCAAAGGGAAAGATTTGAAGCACAAGTAAAACAAAAAGAAGTTGGAGATGATGAAGCTCATATGATGGATAATGACTTCATCAATGCAATTGAGGTAGGTCTTCCACCGACAGGAGGCTTAGGAATAGGTGTTGATAGGGTAATAATGCTTTTAACTAACCAGGTATCAATAAGAGATATTATATTATTCCCAACAATGAAGCCGTTAGATTAATGTATTTGTTTAGATTATATTAAGAGCAGATTATCTGCTCTTTTTGTTTGTTTTATAATTGGAATAATAAAAGTTAAAAAAAGCCTTGACAAGTTTTGATAAGCATGATAAACTAGCAAAGCTGTCTCAGAAACACAGCAACAGCAAATTAATAGATAAAAATTACCAGTTGACAACAAACCTTCAACATGGTAGACTAACAAAGTTGTCTCAATTACTATTAAGATAAATGCCTAAAGACAACGAGAAAAAATAAATAAAAAAAGTGCTTGACAATGAACAGTGAGCATGATAAACTAGTAAAGCTTTCCTTAAAGAAAGCGACGAACATTGACAATAAAACAGCATAAGAAACCTATGAGTTTAAAGTAAATTTGAACAAAGTAAAAAAACTAAGAAATTAGTTAACGCAAGCGAAAGTTTGAGTATGACCTAACCCGATTTTACCGACCGTGAGGGAGAGAAAAATCGATGGTAGGTTAACCGCAATGAATTCCAAATTTATGCGACGCAAGGAGCAAATAAATTTGTGAATGAAACTGCGACAGGAGATATTAAACGAGAGTTTGATCCTGGCTCAGGACGAACGCTGGCGGCGTGCTTAACACATGCAAGTCGAACGAGATTTGTTGCTTCACCAAGTATGTAAAAATGCCTCAAGCGTATTTGCCAAGAGGAATATAACAATAATATATTTGATGAAGTAGAAAAAGTGGCAAAGGATGACGAGGAGAAGCAAATGCGCTTCACGCTAATTCCAAGAGCTAACACTAACAAATATAAATAAGTTGTGTATTTGGTGAAGTGACAAATCTAGTGGCGGACGGGTGAGTAACGCGTGAACAATCTACCCTGTACAAAGGAATAGCCTCGGGAAACCGGGATTAAAACCATATAACACTTTAGAATCGCATGATACAGAAGTCAAAACGTTAGTGGTATAGGATGAGTTCGCGTCTGATTAGCTAGTTGGTAAGGTAATGGCTTACCAAGGCGACGATCAGTAGCCGGCCTGAGAGGGTGAACGGCCACACTGGAACTGAGACACGGTCCAGACTCCTACGGGAGGCAGCAGTGGGGAATATTGCACAATGGGGGAAACCCTGATGCAGCGACGCCGCGTGAGTGAAGAAGGTTTTCGGATCGTAAAACTCTGTCCTTGGTGAAGAAAAAAATGACGGTAGCCAAGGAGGAAGCCCCGGCTAACTACGTGCCAGCAGCCGCGGTAATACGTAGGGGGCGAGCGTTGTCCGGATTTACTGGGCGTAAAGGGTGAGTAGGCGGTTATATATGTCAGGTGTAAAAGGCTATGGCTTAACTATAGTAAGCACTTGAAACTGTATGACTTGAGTGCAGGAGAGGTAAGTGGAATTCCTAGTGTAGCGGTGAAATGCGTAGATATTAGGAGGAACACCAGTGGCGAAGGCGACTTACTGGACTGTAACTGACGCTGAGTCACGAAAGCGTGGGTAGCAAACAGGATTAGATACCCTGGTAGTCCACGCTGTAAACGATGAGTGCTAGGTGTTGGGTAGCGATATTCAGTGCCGAAGTAAACACAATAAGCACTCCGCCTGGGGAGTACGGTCGCAAGACTAAAACTCAAAGGAATTGACGGGGACCCGCACAAGCAGCGGAGCATGTGGTTTAATTCGAAGCAACGCGAAGAACCTTACCAAGGCTTGACATCCCCTTGACCGGCACAGAGATGTGCCCTCTCCTTCGGGAGCAAGGGTGACAGGTGGTGCATGGTTGTCGTCAGCTCGTGTCGTGAGATGTTGGGTTAAGTCCCGCAACGAGCGCAACCCTTATCCTTAGTTGCCATCATTTAAGGTGGGCACTCTAAGGAGACTGCCGATGATAAATCGGAGGAAGGTGGGGATGACGTCAAATCATCATGCCCCTTATGTCTTGGGCTACACACGTGCTACAATGGTCGGAACAAAGGGAAGCGAAGGAGTGATCTGGAGCAAATCCTCATAAACCGATCCCAGTTCGGATTGTAGGCTGCAACTCGCCTACATGAAGTTGGAGTTGCTAGTAATCGCGAATCAGAACGTCGCGGTGAATGCGTTCCCGGGTCTTGTACACACCGCCCGTCACACCATGGAAGTTGGTAATACCCGAAGTCGCTGAGCTAACTGTAAAGAGGCAGGCGCCGAAGGTAGGATCAATGACTGGGGTGAAGTCGTAACAAGGTAGCCGTATCGGAAGGTGCGGCTGGATCACCTCCTTTCTAAGGAGAACTAAAGGACTTATGCTGTTTTATTGCCGTTCAAACAATAGTTTGAACGGTGTAAACCCTAATGTAGGGTATGCATTGCATGCATACCGAGACCTACAAAGGTTGACATAAAGGGATGAACCTTGAAAATTGCATAGGAAAATAAAGAGAACGACATTAATTGATAAAAAGTAAGAATACCGTCGCAAGTATTCTGAAAAATAAAATTAACAATAAACCGAGAGAAACAAACAAATGTAGGGGACGCATTGTATGCGTACCATATAATATATAATATATTATGAAGAAATAATATATGACTAATCTGGTCAAGATATAAAGGGCGTAAGGCGGATGCCTTGGCACTAGGAGCCGAAGAAGGACGTGGCAAACTACGAAATGCTGCGAGGAGACGTAAGCAGTCAACGATACGCAGATATCCGAATGAGGAAACTCACATAAGGTAAACCTTATGTATCATACAGTGAATACATAGCTGTATGAGGGGAACGAGGGGAACTGAAACATCTAAGTACCCTTAGGAAGAGAAAATAAATAATGATTCCGTAAGTAGCGGCGAGCGAACGCGGAAGAGCCCAAACCATACAGTAATGTATGGGGTTGCGGACATATCAAAGAGACGGATAACGGTAGCTGAAAATAGCTGGAAAGCTAACCCAAAGAAAGTGATAGGCTTGTAAGCGAAACTGTTAGAAGCAAGGATATGATCCAGAGTACCACGGGACACGAGAAATCCTGTGGGAAGCAGGGAGGACCACCTCCCAAGGCTAAATACTACCTAGTGACCGATAGAGAATAGTACCGTGAGGGAAAGGTGAAAAGAACCCCGGGAGGGGAGTGAAAAAGAACCTGAAACCTTATGCCTATAAGCAGTGGAAGCACAAAAGTGTGACCGCGTACTTTTTGTAGAACGGGCCAACGAGTTACAATGTGCAGCAAGGTTAATAACTGAGAGGTTAGGAGCCGAAGGG
This sequence comes from Sedimentibacter sp. MB31-C6, assembly GCF_035934735.1. Classification (NCBI taxonomy): domain Bacteria; kingdom Bacillati; phylum Bacillota; class Tissierellia; genus Sedimentibacter; species Sedimentibacter sp. MB31-C6. The sequence continues at coordinate 1,232,017 of NZ_CP142396.1, read as the reverse complement.
AAACCGAGTCTGAAAAGGGCGAGAGTTGTATGTTGTAGACCCGAAACCGGGTGACCTATCCATGTGCAGGTTGAAGCTAGAGTAAAATCTGGTGGAGGACCGAACCCATTAGCGTTTAAAAGCTACGGGATGACATGTGGATAGCGGTGAAATTCCAATCGAACCCGGAGATAGCTGGTTCTCCTCGAAATAGCTTTAGGGCTAGCCTCAAGAAATAGTATCGTGGGGGTAGAGCACTGAATGGTCTAGGGGCGTTATACGTTACCAAAACCTATCAAACTCCGAATACCATAGATACAAGCTTGGGAGTCAGACTACGTGAGATAAGTTTCGTAGTCGAAAGGGAAAGAGCCCAGATCACCAACTAAGGTCCCAAAATATAGATTAAGTGGAAAAGGATGTAATACTACACAGACAACCAGGATGTTGGCTTAGAAGCAGCCATTCATTAAAAGAGTGCGTAATAGCTCACTGGTCAAGTGGTGTTGCGCCGAAAATGTCCGGGGCTAAAATCTATTACCGAAGTTGTGGGATGTCGTAAATCTCTTCATGAGTTCAATGAAACAAAGAATCAGGACAATTAAGTTCGAAATCTAACCTTTAAAAATATTAATAAAAAGGAAAAGAGAGATTTCGAATAAAAACTACCGGAGATAAAATTAAAATCGAGAGATTTCGAAAAACATACACCGGGGATAAAATAAACTTGATATTGAGAACATGGAGAGATTTATGACATCGGTAGAGGAGCATTCTATACGGGTTGAAGTTCCATCGAAAGAGGATATGGACTGTATAGAAGAGAGAATGTTGGCATGAGTAGCGAAAGGTGAGTGAGAATCTCACCCATCGAAAGCCTAAGGATTCCTGAGGAAGGCTCGTCCACTCAGGGTAAGTCGGGACCTAAGCCGAGGCCAAAAGGCGTAGGCGATGGACAACTGGTTGAAATTCCAGTACCACCCAAATGCGTTTGAGAAATGGGGTGACACAGAAGGATAAGCTAGCGCACAGATGGAAAAGTGCGTCTAAGTAAGTAGGAAGATATTGTAGGCAAATCCGCAGTATCAATTCTGAGATACGAATGGGAGCGAAAATAAGTAGTGAAGTAGCTGAGTCCACACTGTCAAGAAAAGCCTCTATCGAGTATAAGGGTGCCCGTACCGTAAACCGACACAGGTAGGCAAGGAGAGAATCCAAAGATGAGCGGAAGAACTATTGTTAAGGAACTAGGCAAAATGACCCCGTAACTTCGGGAGAAGGGGTGCCCTTCAGTGTGAAGTTTGAACAAACAGAGCACAGAAGGGCCACAGAAACCAGGCCCAAGCGACTGTTTACCAAAAACACAGGTCTCTGCTAAATCGAAAGATGAAGTATAGGGGCTGACACCTGCCCGGTGCTGGAAGGTTAAGGGGAGAAGTTATCTTCGGAGAAGCTTTGAACTTAAGCCCCAGTAAACGGCGGCCGTAACTATAACGGTCCTAAGGTAGCGAAATTCCTTGTCGGGTAAGTTCCGACCCGCACGAAAGGTGTAACGATTTGGGCACTGTCTCAACAATAGATCCGGTGAAATTGTAGTACTCGTGAAGATGCGAGTTACCCGCGACAGGACGGAAAGACCCCATGGAGCTTTACTGCAGGCTGACATTGGAATTCGGTAGCAATTGTACAGGATAGGTGGGAGACTAGGAAACGAGCACGCCAGTGTTCGTGGAGTCAACGTTGGGATACCACTCTATTGTTACTGAATTTCTAACATGATACCGTGAGCCGGTATATGGACACTGTCAGTTGGGCAGTTTGACTGGGGCGGTCGCCTCCGAAAGAGTAACGGAGGCGCTCAAAGGTTCCCTCAGCACGGTCGGAAATCGTGCGAAGAGTGTAAAGGCAGAAGGGAGCTTGACTGCGAGATAGACATATCGAGCAGGAACGAAAGTTGGACTTAGTGATCCGGTGGCACCGAGTGGAAAGGCCATCGCTTAACGGATAAAAGCTACCCTGGGGATAACAGGCTTATCTCCCCCAAGAGTCCACATCGACGGGGAGGTTTGGCACCTCGATGTCGGCTCGTCTCATCCTGGGGCTGAAGCAGGTCCCAAGGGTTGGGCTGTTCGCCCATTAAAGAGGCACGCGAGCTGGGTTCAGAACGTCGTGAGACAGTTCGGTCCCTATCCGTCGTGGGCGTAAGAAATTTGAAGGGAGCTGTTCCTAGTACGAGAGGACCGGAATGGACAGACCGCTGGTGTATCAGTTGTTCCGCCAGGAGCATGGCTGAGTAGCTAAGTCTGGAAAAGATAAGCGCTGAAGGCATCTAAGCGCGAAACAGACCCTAAGATAAGATTTCTCATTACGCAAGTAAGTAAGACCCCTGATAGACTAACAGGTAGATAGGTTACAGGTGAAAGTGCAGCAATGTATTAAGCTGAGTAATACTAATAGGTCGAGGTCTTGACCTTAATATAAATAATGTCGAATCATGTTTTCCTATGTAGTTTTGTATGCCCTAACCCCATTTTTCAGATGGTTTTTCTGTAAAAATGGTTGGTAGGTCAACCGCAACGAATTCCCAATTTATGCGACGTAAGGAGCAGAGAAATTGCTGAATGAGACTGCGCTTGTTGTTAGGGCATGGCTTATTAAAAAGTCGGTTCAAAACCTATAAACGAATCTGGTGACAATAGCGAAGAGGACACACCCGTTCCCATCTCGAACACGGAAGTTAAGCTCTTCAGCGCTGATGATACTTGGTGGGTAACTGCCTGGGAAAGTAGGACGTCGCCAGGTTCATTCACAGAAAAATTGATGAATGAGATTATATTTTTCCTAAAAAAGGAATAAAATAATATACAAAAATTAGCTTGACATAACAATTTAAGTATGTTAGACTAATAAAGCTTTCGATAAAGAAAGCGACGAACATTGACAATAAAACAGCATAAGAAACCTATGAGTTTAAAGTAAATTTGAACAAAGTAAAAAGTAATGAAAGATAGATAATGCTATGCGTTATCTTGAGTATGACCTAACCCAATTTTTCACGACCGAAAGGGAGTAAGAAAATTGATGGTAGGTCAACCGCAATGAATTCCAAATTTATGCGACGCAAGGAGCAAATAAATTTGTGAATGAAACTGCGACAGGAGATATTAAACGAGAGTTTGATCCTGGCTCAGGACGAACGCTGGCGGCGTGCTTAACACATGCAAGTCGAACGAAGCGTATTTATATGCTTAGTGGCGGACGGGTGAGTAACGCGTGAACAATCTACCCTGTACAAAGGAATAGCCTCGGGAAACCGGGATTAAAACCATATAACACTTTAGAATCGCATGATACAGAAGTCAAAACGTTAGTGGTATAGGATGAGTTCGCGTCTGATTAGCTAGTTGGTAAGGTAATGGCTTACCAAGGCGACGATCAGTAGCCGGCCTGAGAGGGTGAACGGCCACACTGGAACTGAGACACGGTCCAGACTCCTACGGGAGGCAGCAGTGGGGAATATTGCACAATGGGGGAAACCCTGATGCAGCGACGCCGCGTGAGTGAAGAAGGTTTTCGGATCGTAAAACTCTGTCCTTGGTGAAGAAAAAAATGACGGTAGCCAAGGAGGAAGCCCCGGCTAACTACGTGCCAGCAGCCGCGGTAATACGTAGGGGGCGAGCGTTGTCCGGATTTACTGGGCGTAAAGGGTGAGTAGGCGGTTATATATGTCAGGTGTAAAAGGCTATGGCTTAACTATAGTAAGCACTTGAAACTGTATGACTTGAGTGCAGGAGAGGTAAGTGGAATTCCTAGTGTAGCGGTGAAATGCGTAGATATTAGGAGGAACACCAGTGGCGAAGGCGACTTACTGGACTGTAACTGACGCTGAGTCACGAAAGCGTGGGTAGCAAACAGGATTAGATACCCTGGTAGTCCACGCTGTAAACGATGAGTGCTAGGTGTTGGGTAGCGATATTCAGTGCCGAAGTAAACACAATAAGCACTCCGCCTGGGGAGTACGGTCGCAAGACTAAAACTCAAAGGAATTGACGGGGACCCGCACAAGCAGCGGAGCATGTGGTTTAATTCGAAGCAACGCGAAGAACCTTACCAAGGCTTGACATCCCCTTGACCGGCACAGAGATGTGCCCTCTCCTTCGGGAGCAAGGGTGACAGGTGGTGCATGGTTGTCGTCAGCTCGTGTCGTGAGATGTTGGGTTAAGTCCCGCAACGAGCGCAACCCTTATCCTTAGTTGCCATCATTTAAGGTGGGCACTCTAAGGAGACTGCCGATGATAAATCGGAGGAAGGTGGGGATGACGTCAAATCATCATGCCCCTTATGTCTTGGGCTACACACGTGCTACAATGGTCGGAACAAAGGGAAGCGAAGGAGTGATCTGGAGCAAATCCTCATAAACCGATCCCAGTTCGGATTGTAGGCTGCAACTCGCCTACATGAAGTTGGAGTTGCTAGTAATCGCGAATCAGAACGTCGCGGTGAATGCGTTCCCGGGTCTTGTACACACCGCCCGTCACACCATGGAAGTTGGTAATACCCGAAGTCGCTGAGCTAACTGTAAAGAGGCAGGCGCCGAAGGTAGGATCAATGACTGGGGTGAAGTCGTAACAAGGTAGCCGTATCGGAAGGTGCGGCTGGATCACCTCCTTTCTAAGGAGAACTAAAGGACTTATGCTGTTTTATTGCTTGCCCTAACCCGATGAATTCGAGCGAAAGCGAAGAATAAATCGAAGGTAGGTCAGCCGCAACGAGTACCAAATTTTCACGAACGAAAGTGAGTGAACAAATTTGTGTTACGAGACTGCGCTTGCTCTATAACTTATGGCAAGACTGTTTGAGCTAACAGTATAAACAGGCTTTTTTTAAACTAAATAATAAAGTGGGGGTATAGCTCAGTTGGGAGAGCACCTGCCTTGCAAGCAGGGGGTCAGGAGTTCGAATCTCCTTATCTCCACCAAAAATGCAACTCTGTTGCATTGAGCAATGATATTGAACCTTGAAAATTGCATAGGAAAATAAAGAGAACGACATTAATTGATAAAAAGTAAGAATACCGTCGCAAGTATTCTGAAAAATAAAATTAACAATAAACCGAGAGAAACAAACAAATGTAGGGGACGCATTGTATGCGTACCATATAATATATAATATATTATGAAGAAATAATATATGACTAATCTGGTCAAGATATAAAGGGCGTAAGGCGGATGCCTTGGCACTAGGAGCCGAAGAAGGACGTGGCAAACTACGAAATGCTGCGAGGAGACGTAAGCAGTCAACGATACGCAGATATCCGAATGAGGAAACTCACATAAGGTAAACCTTATGTATCATACAGTGAATACATAGCTGTATGAGGGGAACGAGGGGAACTGAAACATCTAAGTACCCTTAGGAAGAGAAAATAAATAATGATTCCGTAAGTAGCGGCGAGCGAACGCGGAAGAGCCCAAACCATACAGTAATGTATGGGGTTGCGGACATATCAAAGAGACGGATAACGGTAGCTGAAAATAGCTGGAAAGCTAACCCAAAGAAAGTGATAGGCTTGTAAGCGAAACTGTTAGAAGCAAGGATATGATCCAGAGTACCACGGGACACGAGAAATCCTGTGGGAAGCAGGGAGGACCACCTCCCAAGGCTAAATACTACCTAGTGACCGATAGAGAATAGTACCGTGAGGGAAAGGTGAAAAGAACCCCGGGAGGGGAGTGAAAAAGAACCTGAAACCTTATGCCTATAAGCAGTGGAAGCACAAAAGTGTGACCGCGTACTTTTTGTAGAACGGGCCAACGAGTTACAATGTGCAGCAAGGTTAATAACTGAGAGGTTAGGAGCCGAAGGGAAACCGAGTCTGAAAAGGGCGAGAGTTGTATGTTGTAGACCCGAAACCGGGTGACCTATCCATGTGCAGGTTGAAGCTAGAGTAAAATCTGGTGGAGGACCGAACCCATTAGCGTTTAAAAGCTACGGGATGACATGTGGATAGCGGTGAAATTCCAATCGAACCCGGAGATAGCTGGTTCTCCTCGAAATAGCTTTAGGGCTAGCCTCAAGAAATAGTATCGTGGGGGTAGAGCACTGAATGGTCTAGGGGCGTTATACGTTACCAAAACCTATCAAACTCCGAATACCATAGATACAAGCTTGGGAGTCAGACTACGTGAGATAAGTTTCGTAGTCGAAAGGGAAAGAGCCCAGATCACCAACTAAGGTCCCAAAATATAGATTAAGTGGAAAAGGATGTAATACTACACAGACAACCAGGATGTTGGCTTAGAAGCAGCCATTCATTAAAAGAGTGCGTAATAGCTCACTGGTCAAGTGGTGTTGCGCCGAAAATGTCCGGGGCTAAAATCTATTACCGAAGTTGTGGGATGTCGTAAATCTCTTCATGAGTTCAATGAAACAAAGAATCAGGACAATTAAGTTCGAAATCTAACCTTTAAAAATATTAATAAAAAGGAAAAGAGAGATTTCGAATAAAAACTACCGGAGATAAAATTAAAATCGAGAGATTTCGAAAAACATACACCGGGGATAAAATAAACTTGATATTGAGAACATGGAGAGATTTATGACATCGGTAGAGGAGCATTCTATACGGGTTGAAGTTCCATCGAAAGAGGATATGGACTGTATAGAAGAGAGAATGTTGGCATGAGTAGCGAAAGGTGAGTGAGAATCTCACCCATCGAAAGCCTAAGGATTCCTGAGGAAGGCTCGTCCACTCAGGGTAAGTCGGGACCTAAGCCGAGGCCAAAAGGCGTAGGCGATGGACAACTGGTTGAAATTCCAGTACCACCCAAATGCGTTTGAGAAATGGGGTGACACAGAAGGATAAGCTAGCGCACAGATGGAAAAGTGCGTCTAAGTAAGTAGGAAGATATTGTAGGCAAATCCGCAGTATCAATTCTGAGATACGAATGGGAGCGAAAATAAGTAGTGAAGTAGCTGAGTCCACACTGTCAAGAAAAGCCTCTATCGAGTATAAGGGTGCCCGTACCGTAAACCGACACAGGTAGGCAAGGAGAGAATCCAAAGATGAGCGGAAGAACTATTGTTAAGGAACTAGGCAAAATGACCCCGTAACTTCGGGAGAAGGGGTGCCCTTCAGTGTGAAGTTTGAACAAACAGAGCACAGAAGGGCCACAGAAACCAGGCCCAAGCGACTGTTTACCAAAAACACAGGTCTCTGCTAAATCGAAAGATGAAGTATAGGGGCTGACACCTGCCCGGTGCTGGAAGGTTAAGGGGAGAAGTTATCTTCGGAGAAGCTTTGAACTTAAGCCCCAGTAAACGGCGGCCGTAACTATAACGGTCCTAAGGTAGCGAAATTCCTTGTCGGGTAAGTTCCGACCCGCACGAAAGGTGTAACGATTTGGGCACTGTCTCAACAATAGATCCGGTGAAATTGTAGTACTCGTGAAGATGCGAGTTACCCGCGACAGGACGGAAAGACCCCATGGAGCTTTACTGCAGGCTGACATTGGAATTCGGTAGCAATTGTACAGGATAGGTGGGAGACTAGGAAACGAGCACGCCAGTGTTCGTGGAGTCAACGTTGGGATACCACTCTATTGTTACTGAATTTCTAACATGATACCGTGAGCCGGTATATGGACACTGTCAGTTGGGCAGTTTGACTGGGGCGGTCGCCTCCGAAAGAGTAACGGAGGCGCTCAAAGGTTCCCTCAGCACGGTCGGAAATCGTGCGAAGAGTGTAAAGGCAGAAGGGAGCTTGACTGCGAGATAGACATATCGAGCAGGAACGAAAGTTGGACTTAGTGATCCGGTGGCACCGAGTGGAAAGGCCATCGCTTAACGGATAAAAGCTACCCTGGGGATAACAGGCTTATCTCCCCCAAGAGTCCACATCGACGGGGAGGTTTGGCACCTCGATGTCGGCTCGTCTCATCCTGGGGCTGAAGCAGGTCCCAAGGGTTGGGCTGTTCGCCCATTAAAGAGGCACGCGAGCTGGGTTCAGAACGTCGTGAGACAGTTCGGTCCCTATCCGTCGTGGGCGTAAGAAATTTGAAGGGAGCTGTTCCTAGTACGAGAGGACCGGAATGGACAGACCGCTGGTGTATCAGTTGTTCCGCCAGGAGCATGGCTGAGTAGCTAAGTCTGGAAAAGATAAGCGCTGAAGGCATCTAAGCGCGAAACAGACCCTAAGATAAGATTTCTCATTACGCAAGTAAGTAAGACCCCTGATAGACTAACAGGTAGATAGGTTACAGGTGAAAGTGCAGCAATGTATTAAGCTGAGTAATACTAATAGGTCGAGGTCTTGACCTTAATATAAATAATGTCGAATCATGTTTTCCTATGTAGTTTTGTATGCCCTAACCCCATTTTTCAGATGGTTTTTCTGTAAAAATGGTTGGTAGGTCAACCGCAACGAATTCCCAATTTATGCGACGTAAGGAGCAGAGAAATTGCTGAATGAGACTGCGCTTGTTGTTAGGGCATGGCTTATTAAAAAGTCGGTTCAAAACCTATAAATGAATCTGGTGACAATAGCGAAGAGGACACACCCGTTCCCATCTCGAACACGGAAGTTAAGCTCTTCAGCGCTGATGATACTTGGTGGGTAACTGCCTGGGAAAGTAGGACGTCGCCAGGTAAATATCAATACAGTTGGAATGCCAACTGTATTTTTTTATTATATAGGAAAGGAAAATTTTCCTTTATAATAAAAACGAGGATTGTAAAGGACGGAACGTCCTTGCCATTAAGGTGAGCGCTCAGTAAAAATGCATAATTATAAATGAAATTCATAAATATAAAATTATTCTTGACAAAGTTAATTTAGTTCTATAAAATATAGATGTATATGAAAACGATATATGTAGTTATAATATAATATGGTGGTGAATAATTTGAATAATTCAGCAATTAACGTTTACTCAGAAATTGGAAAACTAAAAAAAGTTTTATTGCACAGGCCCGGAAACGAGCTTGAAAATTTAATGCCAGAATATTTAGAAAGGCTACTTTTTGATGATATTCCGCATTTAGAAGTTGCTCAACAGGAACATGATGCTTTTGCTAATATTTTTAAAGATAATGGAGTAGAGGTAGTATATCTAGAAGACTTAGTTGTTCAATCACTAGTCAACCATGATGTTAAGTCTCAGTTCATTGATGAATATATTGAAGAAGCCGGTGTTAAAAGTAATAGAGAAACAAATGTTATTAGGGATTATTTTCTTTCCTTTAAAGACAATCAAAAAATGGTATTAAAAATGATGGAAGGAATCAGGAAATCTGAAGTTAAGGATTATAGGGGTCCAAATTTAGCAAGTTATTTAAATAATCAATATCCTTTTATTATTGACCCTATGCCAAACTTATACTTTACAAGAGATCCTTTTGCTACAATAGGAAATGGTATTTCTATACACAAAATGTTTACAGTAACAAGGAACAGGGAAACATTATTTGCAAAATATATTTTTAATTATCATCCAGACTATAAAGATACAAAACTTTGGTATGATAGAATAGAAGATTTCAACCTTGAAGGCGGAGATATTTTAGTATTAAATGAAGAAACTATAGCAGTAGGAATCTCTCAAAGAACTCATCCAAATGCAATTGAAAAGTTTGCTAAAAAGATTTTAAATGAAGATACTTTTAAAAAGGTATTAGCTATTGATATACCTAAAATAAGAGCTTTTATGCATCTCGATACAGTATTTACAATGGTAGATTTCGATAAGTTTACAATTCATCCTAATATAAAGGATGAAATGGCTGTATATGCATTAACAAAAGGTAATGATGGAAAATTAGAAATAAAAGAAGATAAAGGCTCTTTAGAGGATATATTAAAGAAACATCTCAACATTGATAAAATTAAATTAATTAAATGTGGTGGCAATAGTATAATTGATGCATCACGGGAACAATGGAATGATGGTTCAAATACTTTATGTATAGCACCAGGTGAGGTTATTGTGTATTCAAGGAATCATGTTACAAATAAAATTTTACAGGAAGAAGGTATTAAAACTCATATAATGCCAAGTGCCGAGTTGTCAAGAGGTAGAGGTGGCCCAAGGTGTATGAGTATGCCTTTGATAAGAGATAGTATAAAAAAATAACTTGTTTTTATTTTATACTTCTGTTAACATATTAAATATACAAAAAATATAATAAATAATCATTAATTATAGGAGGAATGAAATGTCAGTTAATTTAAAAGGAAGAAGTTTTTTAACATTAATGGATTTTACACCAGAGGAAATCAGATACATGTTGGATTTAGCTCATGACTTAAAAGCTAAAAAAAGAGCAGGTATTTATAATCATATGTTAAAGGGTAAAAATATAGTGTTATTGTTTGAGAAAACTTCTACAAGGACAAGATGTGCTTTTGAGGTAGCAGCATTAGAAGAAGGAGCACATGTTACTTTTTTGGATTCAGGAAGTTCACAAATGGGCAAGAAAGAATCCTTAGAAGACACAGCTAAAGTACTTGGTAGATTTTATGATGGTATTGAATACAGAGGATATAAACAACAGGTAGTAGAAGATTTAGCTAAATATGCTGGAGTGCCAGTATGGAATGGATTAACTGATGTTGATCATCCTACTCAAATATTAGCAGATTTACTGACAATAGAAGAACATGTAGCTAAACCATTAAACAAAGTTAAAGTTGTTTTTGCAGGTGATATTAGAAATAACATGTCATATGCATGGATGTATGGATGTGCTAAAATGGGAATGGATTTTGTTGCATTTGGTCCAAAGGAACTTATAGATCAGGTAGATAAAGATGTAGTAAGAAGAGCAAAGGAAGTTGCAGAATATACAGGAGCTTCAATAGAAATATCAGATAGTGTAGAAGCAGTAAAAAATGCAGATGTTATTTATACTGATGTATGGGCATCTATGGGTGAAGAGGCACAAATACCAGAAAAGGTAAAAATGTTAACACCATATAAAGTAACAATGGATTTGTTAAAGGCAACAGGTAATGATGATGTAATATTCATGCATTGCTTGCCAGCATTCCATGACTTTGAAACAAAAATGGCTAAAGAACAAAAAGAATTGGGATTTGATATAAGAGAAGTAACTGATGATGTATTTAGAAGTAGACATTCTGTTGTGTTTGATGAAGCTGAAAACAGAATGCATACAATAAAAGCAGTAATTGTTGCTACAATATAAAATTTTTAAAATTCATGGGTGAGAATTTTGGGGACAGAGCCTTTTTAATGGTGAAGTAGCATGAAAAAGGCATGTCCCTAAAATTACGCGAACACTTAAAATTACATTTCCTATTATTAATTAAAGGAGTATTACCATAATGAGTAAAATAACTAAAGTAGTAATTGCATTGGGTGGAAATGCATTAGAAGATAAAAGTATGCCATCTACTGCAGAAGCACAATTAGAAGTAGTAAATAAAACTTGTGAATATTTAGCAGATATTAGCTGTGCAGGTTATGAAATTGTAATTGTTCATGGAAATGGACCTCAAGTAGGAAGGATATTGTTAGCTTCAGAAACAGCTAAAGATATTACTCCTCCAATGCCCTTTGATGTATGTGGAGCAATGAGCCAAGGCTATATAGGGTATCATATTCAACAAGGTTTGAAATATGCTTTAGCAAAAAGAAATAAAGTATTACCTGTTGTTACTTTAGTAACACAAGTCGTAGTTGATAAACAGGATACAGCATTTAGTAATCCAACGAAGCCGATAGGTCCATTTTATTCCGAAGAAGAAGCTAAAAAATTAGCTGATGAAAAAGGGTATATTGTAAAAGAAGATGCAGGAAGAGGATGGAGAAGAGTAGTACCATCACCGATACCAAAAGAGATTTTAGAAGTAGGTACTGTAAAAAGTCTTTGGGATACAACAATTACAATAGCCTGTGGAGGTGGTGGAATACCAGTAATAAAAAATGAAAATGGTTCTGTTGAAGGTATAGCAGCAGTTATTGATAAGGATTTAGCTGCAGAGAAATTATCTGAAGATATAGATGCAGATATATTATTGATATTGACTGAAGTAGAGAAGGTATCCTTAAATTTCAATAGTCCAAATCAAAAGGATTTATCTCATATAACAGTTGGTGAAGCGGAAAAGTATATAGAAGAAGGTCATTTTGCTCCTGGAAGCATGTTGCCAAAAGTTACAGCATGTGTTAAGTTTGCAAAATCTAAACTTGGTAGGAAAGCAATAATTACTTCTTTATATAAATCAATGGAAGCATTAGAAGGAAAAACTGGTACAATAATAGAAAGTTGATTTTACTTTTCTCATTGTAGGGGACGCATTGTTGTATGCGTCCCGCGGTATGCATACAATGCATACCCTACATGTCTAAATACCTTTTTTTATACATTTTGTTCTTGCATAAAATTACCAGTATTAATTTCTGAAAATGAAGATTCTTCATCGAGGTCACGAAGGCCTATTGGCGTATTATCATTTCCTAAATCCATATTTCTAAAGGCATTGGTTAGCATTAATTTAATTCTGTTTATTTGATTTACTTCGCTAGCTCCTGCATCATAGTCAATCGGTACGATGTTCGACTCTGGATATGCATCCTTTAATTTCTTAATCATACCCTTTCCTGTTATGTGATTAGGTAAGCAAGCAAAAGGTTGTAAACACAATATATTATTCACACCACTGTCTAAAAGTTCAATCATTTCTCCAGTTAAAAACCAGCCTTCGCCAGATTGATTAGCTAGGGATAAAAATTTCTTTGCTTTGTGGGCAAGTTCTTTGATACTTGTTGGTGTTGAAAATCTTATAGATTTTCTAAAAGCATCAATACTTGGCTTTTTGTATAATTCAATAGCCTTTACTACTACGTTATTTATTGCCTTAGTCTTTTTAGTTCCAAATAATAATTCATCATACTTAATAACTCCATTATATGCACTGTATAAGAAGAAATCTAATAAATCTGGTACAACAACTTCTGCACCTTCTTCTTCTAGTAAAGAAAACACATCATTATTAGCATTAGGGTGAAATTTAACTAATATTTCGCCTACTATGCCTACTTTTGGCTTATTAATATTATCAATTAATTCAATAATATCAAAATCTTTTACTATATTTTGAATTAATTCTTTGTGTTTTATTAAACTTCCTGATTCTATTACATTATGTGATTTTTCTACCCATTTATTATATAAAGCATTTACAGAACCTTTGATTTTTTCATAAGGTCTTGTTCTATATATTGCTCGCATTAAGGTGTCACCGATGACTACAGACATAATTAATCTATTTATGAGAGGCATAGTGAGCTTAAATCCAGGTTGTTTTTCTAATCCTACTACATTTAAAGAAATAACAGGGATATTATCGTAGCCTGAATCTTTTAATGCCTTTCTTATAAAACCAATATAATTTGTAGCACGGCAACCTCCGCCAGTTTGTGAAATCATAAGTGTTGTACTGTCTAAATCATATTTACCCGATTCTAGAGCATTAATTAACTGACCTACAACAATTATGGATGGATAACAGGCATCATTATTTACGACCTTAAGTCCAACGTCAACAGCCTTTTTATCAACGGCAGGAAGTATTTCTAGATTATATCCAGATCCTTTTCCAGCTGTTTCGAAAAATTGGAAATGGATAGGTGACATTTGAGGAACAAGTATTACATGCTTTTTTCTCATTTCTTTTGTAAATAAAACTCTAGAGGAATTTGTTTCTATACGCTTATGAACAATTCCCTTTTTGTTTCTTTCATCTATCGAAGCAATAAGAGAACGTATACGGATTCTTATTGCACCTAAATTTGTTATTTCATCAATTTTAATAACAGTATAAATTTTACTATTTTTTTGTAGTATTTCATCTACTTGATCTGTTGTTACTGCGTCAAGTCCACACCCAAAAGAATTTAGTTGTATTAGTTCCAAGTAATCTGTATTTGAAACATATGTAGCAGCTGCGTAAAGTCTCGTATGATATGCCCATTGATCTATAACTCTGAGAGGTCTTTCAATAGGATATTCATTTTCCAAGGAATCTTCAGAAAGTACAACAAGACCATAACCTTCTATCATTTCAGGTATACCATGATTTATTTCTGGGTCTACGTGATATGGTCTTCCTGCTAATACAATACCCTTTTTATTATTATTCTTGATATATTCAATTGCTTTTGAACCTTCCTTTTTTACATCTTCCTTATATTGATATAGTTCATTGTATGCTTTTTCAGCGGCAGTCTTTATTTCATCTAAACTTAATTCTTCATCGGACAGTTCCCTATATAATTTATTTATCAATAGTTCTTTATTATTTAAGTTTAAGAAAGGTTTATAATATTTTATATCTTTAAGATTAATATTAGCTTCAATTGATTCTGGATAAGATACTACAACAGGACAATTAAAATGGTTACCTGCATTTTCATCTTCTTTAATATTATATGATATACATGGATAAAAAATTTTTGTAATTTTTTTATTAATAAGATCTCTTACATGGCCATGGGCAATCTTTCCAGGATAACATACAGATTCAGAAGGTATAGTACCCATTCCCAACTCGTATAATTTTTTACTTGATATACCTGATAGAACTACTCTATACTTAAGTTCTGTGAAAAATGTAAACCAAAATGGATAATCCTCGTATATATTTAAAACTCTTGGAATACCAATTAATCCTCTAGAAGCTTCTTTAATTGATAATGGCTTATAATCAAAAACACGTTTATACTTATATTTATAAAGATTAGGAAGTTTTTCCTTTTTTCCTTCATGAATATATTTTTCAGCACCCCGTTCACATCTATTGCCAGAAACAAAGTATCTTCCGTCAGAAAATTTATTGATTGTTAAAAGACAGTTGTTAGTACATATTCCACAACGTTCCATAGTCGTATCAAAGGTAAAATTATCTATATAGTTTTCCTCTACAAAAGTTGTATGAAAAGAATTTTCATATTTCTCCATAGCAATTATTGCTGCACCAAAAGCTCCCATAATTCCTGCAATATCAGGTCTAACTACTTCCCTGCCTGTTATTTGTTCGAAAGCTCTTAAAACAGCATTATTATAGAAAGTACCCCCTTGAACAACAATTTTTTCTCCTAACGTGTCGAGAGATTTTAATCTAATTACTTTATATAAGGCATTCTTAATTACTGAAAATGAAATGCCAGCGGAAATATCACTTAAAGTTGCACCTTCTCTCTGAGCTTGTTTAACTTTTGAGTTCATAAATACGGTACATCTTGTTCCTAAATCAACAGGATTGTCAGAGAATATAGCAGTTTCCGCAAATTCTTCAACAGTCATTTCGAGAGACTTTGCAAAAGTTTCAATAAATGACCCGCAACCTGAGGAACATGCTTCGTTAAGCATTATAGAATCTATGACTCCATCTTTAATAAGCATACTCTTCATGTCTTGCCCGCCTATATCAATGATAAAGTTAACACCATTAAGAAAGAAATTAGCAGCTTTATAGTGTGCAATAGTTTCAATTTCACCAATATCAATATTTAAGGCTGCTTTGATTAATTGCTCTCCATATCCTGTTACAGCAGTATAAGCAATTTTTATACCACTATGTTTTTTTCTATATAAATCTTTTACTGCTCTAATTGCAGATTTTAAGGGATTACCCTCGTTACTTCCATAATAAGAGTATAAAATCTCGCCCTTATCAGTTATCAGTACAAGTTTAGTTGTAGTTGAACCAGCATCAATACCAAGAAAGGCTAGACCGCAATAATCATCGATATTTTTTTGCTTAGCCTTATGTTTTTCATGACGTTGTATAAATTCATTATATTCTTTTTTATTAATAAACAATGGATCTAAATCTTTTTTTCTTCCTTCGATGTTAGAATGTTCCATCGTATTTTTAATTTTTGTATAAAATTCATTAAAATTAACGGTTTCATTATCTTTTGATAGGAGTGCAGCTCCCATAGCAACGTAATAGTTCGCATCTTCTGGACATATGGCATTTTCATCTGACAATTCTAATGTTACTTTAAATCTTTTTCTCAATTCAGATAAAAAGTACAACGGTCCTCCTAAAAAAGTTACATTACCTTTAATGGGCCTTCCTTGAGCTAGCCCACTTATTGTTTGATTTACAACTGCTTGAAAAATTGAAGCAGCGATATCCTCTTGTCTTGCTCCTTCGTTAAGCAAAGGCTGTACATCCGATTTTGCGAATACTCCACAACGCGAAGCTATTGGATATATGGTTTTATGATTTTTGGATAATTCATTTAAACCATTAGCATCTAGTTTCATTAAGACTGCCATTTGATCAATAAAAGCACCAGTACCTCCTGCACAAGTACCATTCATACGTTGTTCTAAGTTCCCTGATAGATATGTAATTTTAGCATCTTCTCCACCAAGTTCAATTGCTACATCAGTATTAGGTATATATTTTTCAATAGCTTTAGTAGATGCCACAACCTCTTGTACAAAGGGAATGTTTAAATATTTTGATACATCAATAGCTCCGGAGCCGGTAACACTTATATTTATCATACTATCCTTTAAACATAAGTATGAATTATTAATAATTTCAGTAACTGTATTCTTAATATCTGAATAATGCCTTTTATATTGTTTATGAATAGTTTTACCTTTATTATCTATTACAGCTATTTTTACTGTAGTAGACCCTATGTCTAGCCCTACTAAGTAATTTTTCATTCTGCATTCCTCCAAAACTAAATATATTAGCCTTAAATTATATTGTTTACATTAAATTTATAGAACAATACAAGTATTATTATATCAAATTAATTCATAAAATCAACTTAAATAATTCATAAAAAATACGAATAGCAAAAAACATGCCTAAATTTAAATATTAATTATTTTCATGATTTTCTTATGAAAATTTTAATTAAAATTATAGTTCTTAATAATAATATTCGACATAAATAATTAATAATAATAACTTATATTTTAAAAATAAATAATTTATATTGCATTTAATTAAATTAATGTTTATAATATATCATAAATAAACGTTAACATTTGTAAAATTATTTATAAATATAAATTTGTCGATTAATGTAAAAATTAATAAAAATACAAAATTGTATTTAAAAGGGGAGGTTGTATATGAGAAAAAAATTTTTATCTATTGTAAGCCTAATTTTGATTTTAACAATTATCTTATCAGCTTGTAGCAGTACTAGTGGAACTTCTAGTTCAACAGGCGACACTATTAAAATTGGTTGGATTGGTTCATTGACAGGAGATCAAGCAGTATGGGGAACCTGCGAAAGTAATACGGTTAAAATGTTAGTTGAAGAGGTAAATGCAAATGGTGGATGGTTAGGCAAGCAAGTTGAAGCTATTACCTATGATACAAAGGGTGATGCAGCAGAAGCAGTAAATGCTGTAAAAAGACTTATTTCTCAAGATAATGTAGTTGCAATAGTAGGACCTAATGCAAGTGGTCAAGCATTAGCTATTTCTGCTGTATTAGAACAGTACAAAATTCCTGATATAGCTACTGTAGCAACAAATCCAAAAGTTACTGTAAACGATGATGGCTCAGTAAAACCATATAACTTCAGAGTTTGCTTTATTGACCCTTATCAAGGCGCAGTAGCAGCAGGATATGCATCTGACAAATTAGGACTAGAAAATGCTGCTATATTATATGATGTTGCAAGTGATTACTCTCAGGGATTTACTGAATTTTTTGAAAAAACTTTTATTGAAAAGGGAGGTGCTATTGTAGCTAAAGAAGCATTTAAAGAAGGTGATGTTGACTTTAGACCTCAATTAAGTAAAATTAAAGATGCAAATCCTGACGTTATTTTAATGCCATATTATTACAAAGAAGTTGCATTAAGTGCAAATCAAGCAAGGGAGTTAGGTATTACTGCAACATTAATGGGAGGAGATGGATGGCCATCTGAACAGTTAATGTCGATGGCTGCAGATGCAATAGAAGGTAGTTATGTGGTTAATCATTTGGACTTTAATGATCCAGATGTAAAACCATTGCAAGAAAAGTATGAAGATAAGTATGGTCTCCCAATGGAATTAAATGGATATATGGCTCATGACGCTTTTAAACTATTAGAAGCAGCTATATTAGAAGCAAATAGTGCAGAACCTGAAAAAATAACGGAATCTTTGACAAATGTCACTGTAGAGGGTGTTACTGGAAGTATAACAATAAGCCCTGATGACCATAATCCTATTGGCAAAGAGGCCGCCATAGTTAAAATAGAAGATGCAGACTATATATTCCAAGAAAAATTCGGAGTTGAACTAAAATAAGTTATGAAGGCGGGTTCGACCCGCCTTGCTTTTTAACAATTATAAGGAGGCTCTAGAATGGGTTATTTTTTACAACAAGTTATAAACGGTCTATCCATAGGGAGCGTTTATGCTTTAATGGCAGTTGGATATTCTCTAGTATACAGTATAATGAACTTTTCCAATTTTGCCCATGGCGGTGTTATAATGATTGGATCTTATATGGGATACTTTTGTTTGACATTGTTAGAAGTACCTTTTTTTATTGCGTTTATAATATCTGCTTTAGGAGCAGGAACGTTGGCTTTAGTCATGGAGAGAATAGTATATAGTCCCTTAAGAAAAAGAAATGCACCATTTCTTTATTTTATAATTTCAGCTATGGGGGCATCTATATTTCTAGAAAATATTGTAATAGCTACTATTGGACCAACGTTTAGAACATATCCTTCTATATTTTCAACAACACCTATAATGTTTGGAAGTATTGCTCTTGGAAGAATTGATTTACTAATGTTTATTATATCAGCAGCAAGCTTATTAGGACTTATGTATATAATAGAAAAAACTAAAATAGGATTAGAAATAAGGGCAACATCTTATAGCATTAAGGGTAGTACCCTTATGGGAGTAAATGTAGATAAAGTAATATTTATAATATTCGCACTTGGTGGTATTTTAGCAGGAGTCGCAGGGATGCTTTTTGGAATGAAATACACAGTTTATCCTCAAATAGGTAATATTACTAATAAATCCTTTATAGCAGCGGTTTTTGGTGGGTTAGGAAGTTTGCCAGGAGCTGTAATAGGTTCAATATTACTTGGATTAATTGAAACCATGACTTCAGGGTATTTGTCATCACAATATAGAGATTTGATTGCATTTGTACTTTTAATATTTGTTCTTATTGTCAAGCCTACTGGATTGATGGGTAAATCTACAGAGGACAAGGCATAGGGGGTTAAGTTATATGAGTTGGGTTTATATATCAGGAATACTTATTTTAGCAGGAATAAATTTATTAACTGTATTAGGATTATCTCTTCTAACTGGATTTACGGGTATGTTTTCTTTTGGACATGCAGGTTTTATGGCTATTGGGGCATATACAGCTGCTATAATGACAATGAAGTTGGGAATGAATTTTTACCTTGCTCTTATGGTTGGCGGATTAGCAGCAATGACTGTAAGTCTTTTGATAGGAAAACTTACATTAAATTTAAAGGGTGACTATTTTTGTATAGCAACTCTTGGTTTTGGTGAGGCTATAAGATTAATACTAGATAATGTACAATTTTTTGGAGGAGCGAGAGGGCTTCCAAATATACCAACAGATAACACTACTACTTTAATAAATGTAGTTGTTATAAACATTATAGCCATTATTGTAATGGTATTTATAATCAAATCAAGACATGGAAGAAATATGGTGGCTGTAAGGGAAGAAGAGTTAGCAGCACAGGTTATAGGTATAAATACATTTAAATATAAAATAATTTCACTTGCAATAAGCGCTTTATATGCTGGTATAGCAGGTGGATTAATGGCTCATTATCTTGGATATATTCAACCTCTAATGTTTAAATTAATAAAGTCTACAGAGTTGACTATTATTGTAATATTTGGAGGGTTAGGAAGCATATCTGGAAGTGTTATAGGTGCAATAATTTTAACATTCCTTCCTGAACTCTTAAGAAGTGTTTACGAATGGAGACTCGTTGTATATGGAGCTGCAGTAATTTTGATAATGGCTACAAGGCCCCAAGGACTTATGGGTGGCAAAGAATTTAGTTTCAAATGGATTATAAGATTAATTAAGGGAATAAAAAAACATAAGGAGGAGGTAAAATCATGACTGTACTTTCTCTAAAAAATGTAACTAAAAAATTTGGTGGATTAACAGCGGTAGGTAATGTTAGTTTTAATATAGAAGAAGGTGAAATTTTTGGTTTAATAGGACCTAATGGAGCAGGAAAAACCACTTTATTCAATTTAATAACAGCTATTTATGAAAAAACTGAAGGAGATATATTTTTTCATGGTAAAAAATTGGAAAAATTAAAACCTTTTGAAATAGCTAATATGGGAATAACAAGAACTTTCCAAAATATAAGGCTTTTTAAAAAACTCTCTACATACGATAATGTTTTGACGGCGTGTCATAAATCTGCAGATTATGGTTTATTAAGTACTGTAGTAAGATTAGGTAAATTTAAAAATCAAGAAAATAATTTACATAAAAAAACTATTGAACTACTAAAACTTATGGGTTTATGGGAATACAAGGATATTGTTGCATCTAATTTGCCATACGGACTACAAAGAAAACTTGAGATAGCTAGAGCATTAGCATTAGATCCTAAGCTTTTGCTACTTGATGAGCCAGCGGCTGGCATGAATCCTGAGGAAACAATGCATCTAGTAGAGTTAATAAAGGAAATAAGAGATAAATTTAATTTGACAGTTTTGATAATAGAACATCATATGGATTTAATTATGGGAGTAAGTGACAGGATTTTTGTTCTTAATTTTGGTACACCATTAGCATTAGGTACTCCAAAAGAAATTCAAGGTAATAAGAAAGTAGTTGAGGCTTATCTTGGAAAAGAGGAGGATAATTATGCTGAAAGTTAAAAATTTAAACGTATATTATGGAGGAATTCATGCTCTTAAGGGAGTGTCTATAGATGTTGAAAAAGGACAAATTGTATCAATAATAGGATCTAATGGAGCAGGTAAGTCAACATTAATAAATTCAATAAGTGGAATTGTTAAATACAAGGAAGGAGAAATATTCTTCAATGGGAAAATCTTATCCAAACATGCACATAAGATAGTAAAATCAGGAATCTGTCAAGTACCTGAAGGAAGAATTATATTTGCAAATTTAACAGTAATTGAAAATTTACAAATGGGAGCTATTCTGAGAAACGATAAAAAAGAATTAGAAAAAGATATGAAAAGAATATTTAAATTATTTCCTATATTAAAAGAAAGGAAAAATCAAATAGCAGGAACACTATCAGGAGGGGAACAGCAAATGCTTGCAATGGGAAGAGGTTTAATGTCAAATCCAGATTTAATACTGTTAGATGAACCTTCCTTAGGTCTAGCACCATTATTAATTAATACTATTTTTGACATAATACTCGAAATAAAGGATATGGGAAAAACTATATTATTAGTAGAACAGAATGCGTTCAAGGCGCTATCTATAGCCGATAAGGCATATGTTTTAGAGCAAGGTAAGGTAACAACTTCAGGTGATGCCAAGATACTAATTAAGGATGAAAAAATTCAAGAAGCATTCTTAGGAAAGAAAGAAACTGAAATATCCTAAGGCAGTAAAAAGATATAAAATGTTTATTGATTTTATTATAATATAAAGTTATTATATAATAAAGTACGATATAAGAAGAAGGGAGATTAAATTGTGAAACTTACATATTTGGGACATTCTGTAGTTGTAGTTAAGGAAAATGATTTCAAGGGAATAATAGATCCCTTTATAACTGGTAATCCTAAAAGCAATGTGAGCATTGATGATTTGAATGATATAACACATATTTTTGTAACACACGGTCATGATGATCATTTAGGGGATACAATTGAACTTGCAAATAAAACGAAAGCTTTAGTTATAGCTAATCATGAAATTTGTGATTATTTAAGTAAACTTGGACTAAATACTCATGCTATGCACATTGGAGGACGTAGAAAATTTGACTTTGGCACTGTTAAAATGTCAAATGCACTTCATGGATCAGGAATATCAAGTAAGGATGAAATGATTTATGGAGGAAACCCTTGCGGATTTATAATTGAAATTAATAACAAAAAAATATATCATGCAGGAGATACAGGCTTAACCTTAGATATGAAACTTTTAGAGGATGAAAATATTGATTTGGCATTCTTACCAATAGGTGGTAATTTTACAATGGATGTAGATGATGCAGTAAAGGCTGCAGATTTTATAAAAGCTAAAAAAGTGGTTCCTATTCACTATAATACCTTCGGTTTAATTGAATCTGATCCAAAAGTTTATAAAAATAAAGTAAAAACTTCAGAAGTAATTATACTTGATATTGGTGAAAGTATAGATATTTAAATTGTGCATTTGTATTGTTATAATTATTTAGTATATTGAATAGTAAAAATGTATATGATATAATAACTCATAGTTAATGACAAACGGGGAGGTTTCATAATTGTATGCATTAATTTTAATCTTAAATGATATTTACAAGTTAGATATAATACATGAAGTATTTTATGATGAAGAAATCGGAGCTACTACAGTTGACAGTCAAGGAATGGGAAAGGTACTTTTAGATCATAATATAAATATTCCAATGTTAACTAGTGTAAGAAAGCTGATAGATGGCAGAAAACCTTATAATAAAACAATTTTCAGTATTATTGAAGATAAAGAAAAGCTTGATAAAGTAGTTGATAAAATAAAAAAAGAGTTAGATTATTTTAAAGAGCCTGGAATTGGGTTTATGTTTGTTATGCCAGTGTTAGAAGTTTATGGCTCGAATTTGGAAGAAACACTATAATTAATTTATAATTAAAGGATTTTTATTAGGTTTTTTAAAATAGAATCATATCTATTTTAAAAAACCGTTATTAATTTTTGATATATTTAACTTAAAAAATTATATTAATTTAAAAATACTATTGACAATTATTATTATATAGCATACAATACAATTACTAAATGAGAATGATTATCAAAATCGATTAGATAACATTTTTGAAGGAGGACATCTATATGACATTAGATAGTATAAAGCCTGGACATGGTGGTATTATAGCATCAATAGGCGGACAAGGAATACTTAGAAGAAGGCTCTTAGATATGGGATTGACACCAAATACACGTGTTGAGGTAAGAAAAGTGGCACCCATGGGGGATCCAATAGAACTTTTTTTACGTAGTTATGTTTTAACAATAAGACGTGAAGAAGCTTCAAAAATTGAATTGAAAGAGGTTTATAAGGTATGAAGTTAGTATTTGCATTAGCTGGTAATCAAAATTCCGGAAAAACTACGTTATTTAATAAATTGACTGGAAGCAATCAACATGTTGGGAATTTTCCAGGGGTTACCATTGAGAAAAAGGAAGGACATATTAAAAGGCATAAAGAAACTTCCTTAATAGACCTACCGGGAATATATTCGCTTTCTCCATATACAATGGAAGAGGTTGTTACGAGAGATTTTATATTAAAAGAAAATCCTGATTTAATTTTAAATATAGTTGACGCTACAAATATTGAAAGAAATTTATATTTATCACTCCAATTAATGGAACTTTCAATTCCAATGGTTATTGCACTTAATATGATGGATGAAGTGAGGGCAAGTGGTAATACAATCGATGTTAAAAAACTTTCTGAGGATTTAGGGATACCTGTTGTACCCATATCGGCTGGAAAAAATGAAGGTATATCTGAACTTTTAGATGTAGCAATGAAAACCGCTAGAGAAAAAAGGAAACCTAGAAAACTTGATTTCTGTTCTGGAGAAGTTCATAAGGCTATACATTCAATATCTCATTTAATTTCTGATCAAGCTGACATGGCAGGGTATCCTATTAGATTTGCTGCGACAAAGTTAGTAGAAGGGGACGAGCCTACTATTAATGCACTAAATCTCAACGAAAATCAAATTCATATTTTACAACATGTTGTTGATGATATGGAAAAAGCTTTAAATATTGATAGAGAAGCAGCGTTGGCAGATATGAGATATAACTATATAGAAAAAGTTTGCAAAAAGTCTGTAATTAAAAGACAAGAAACACACGAACAAATTAGATCTGAAAAAATTGATAGATTACTAACTCATAAATATCTAGGAATTCCGATATTTTTTGGTATTATGTTTTTTATGTTTTGGATTACCTTTGGGGTCATAGGAGCTCCGCTACAAGGTTTATTAGAAGAAGTAATAGGTATCTTTACAGAAGTAGTATCAGATTTAATGATTAATGTTGGTGTTAGTACATGGCTATACTCTTTAGTTATTGATGGAATATTTGCAGGAGTAGGAAGTGTACTTTCGTTTTTACCTCTAATATTATTATTGTTTTTATTCCTTTCATTATTAGAAGACAGTGGATATATGGCTAGGGTAGCTTTTGTTATGGATAAGCTTCTTCGTAGGATTGGGTTATCAGGTCGCTCTTTTGTACCTATGCTTATTGGTTTTGGATGTAGTGTACCAGCGATTATGGCAACTCGTACTTTATCTAGTGAAAGAGACCGTAAAATGACTATAGTATTGACTCCATTTATGTCTTGTAGTGCAAAACTTCCAATTTACGGTATGATTACAATGGCATTTTTCCCTAACAATGCAGCTATAGTTATGACTTCGCTGTATATAATTGGAATTATAGTTGCAATATTATCAGGGCTGCTTTTGAAAAATACAATATTTAAGGGAGAGCCTGTACCGTTTGTTATGGAGCTTCCTGCATATCGTATACCTTCAAGTAAAAGTGTATTAATGCATATGTGGGACAAAGCTAAGGATTTTATACAAAGAGCATTTACTATAATATTTTTAGGTACAATTATTATATGGTTCTTGCAAAGTTTTGATTGGTCATTTAATATGGTTGATGATAGTACGACTAGTATATTAGCATCAATTGGTTCAGTTATTGCTC
This sequence comes from Sedimentibacter sp. MB31-C6, assembly GCF_035934735.1. Taxonomy (NCBI): domain Bacteria; kingdom Bacillati; phylum Bacillota; class Tissierellia; genus Sedimentibacter; species Sedimentibacter sp. MB31-C6. The sequence continues at coordinate 1,207,071 of NZ_CP142396.1, read as the reverse complement.
CAATATTTATACCGTTAGGGTTTAATGACTGGAGGGCTTCTACTGCACTTATTACAGGGTTGACTGCAAAGGAGGCAGTTGTGAGTACTTTGACTGTTTTAACTGGAGCTGCTACAGATGTACAATTATCAACAATATTGAATACAATATTTACACCAATAAGTGCATTTGCATTTCTAATATTTACTCTTTTATATATGCCATGTATTGCAGCTTTTGCAGCAACGAAAAGAGAGCTAGGCTCATTGAGATATGCAGTGCTTACTGTTTCATATCAAACATTAACAGCTTATATTGTTGGACTTATAGTTTATCAAATAGGTAATTTGATAATATAGGGAGGAGTATGAATATGGCAGATTTATTTATAGGTTTAATTATAATTGTAATTGTAGGTTTAGTAATAAAATCAATTATGAAACGAAAGAAAAATGGCGGAGGATGTTCAGGGTGCTCAGGTTGCAGTGTACAAGGATGTTCAAATAGAAAGTAAAAAAATGAGGATTTATTTGTCATAAATCCTCATTTTAATGTAAAAAGTTATATTTTTATATAAATAGATTCACATTAGATTCTTCTGCATCACCAAGATATGTTCCAACGCCTGCAAATTCAACTCCGTCAATTATTTCATCTTTTGTTATACCCATAACGTCCATTGACATAGTACAAGCAATCATTTTAACACCATTTTCTTGTGCTTTTTTAACTAAATCTTGTAGTGAATCGATATTTTTGTCATTCATTACTTTTTTCATCATAGCTGTTCCCATGCCACCCATGTTCATTTTTGATAGTTTTAATTTATTAACGCCTTGAGGCATCATTTTTCCAAACATTGCATCAATAAATGGCTTTTTAATATTTTGTTTTTCTGACCTTCTTAGAACATTGAGTCCCCAGAAAGTAAAGAACATAGTTACTGGTCTTCCCATAGCTGCAGCACCATTAGCAATTACGAAAGAAGCGAGCACCTTATCCATATCACCGCTAAAAACTATAAGGGTTTTTCCTTCGGTTACAGATTGAGATGGGTTCGTAATTGAATGCCTTGGGTTTTTTGTATCAATTCCTTTTTGTATAAATACAATATTTTCTTTGTTTTTCTTTTCAACTTTTATAAGAGTATTTCCAGTTCTGCGACACCAAGATTCTACATCCTTAGCGAATCCAGGATCTGTCGCGGAAACTTGGATAATATCTCCATCATTGATTTTCTTTATAGTTTCATAAACTTTCATTATTGGACCTGGACATTGAAGGCCGCTACAATCAACTTTAAAAGATGCTTTTATCTCATTAGTCGGGATACTTATATTAGAATTTTTCATATTTTTTTTTGAACTTTCAGTTATATTATTGTTATTATCATTTAAATTATTAAAATATTCATAATAAATTTCTCTATAAAAGTTTGTTCCAGCAGGATAAACTTCAACATTTTTAAATTTATTTTCCATTAATATTCTTGCTGCGTTATAAGAACGAACACCAACGGCGCAAAATATTATAATTTTATCATTTTTATCAAGTTCAGATAATCTATCTCTTAATTCTCCAAGAGGAATATTTATAGCATTTGGAATTTCAAATACCATTATTTCTTGGTCTTCACGTATATCAAGTATTTTATACTCTGAAGTTTTAGAAGGATTTATATCATTCCATTTGCTGAATTTCACTTTATTTTGAATCATATTTTCTGCAACAAATCCTAACATGTTTACAGGATCCTTAGCTGAAGAATAAGGAGGAGCATAGGCTAGTTCAAGTTCCTTTAAATTATAGATGTTTCCACCTAGTCTAATGGTTGTTGCTATAGTATCAATACGTTTATCAACTCCATCCATACCAACAATTTGTGCTCCAAATATTTTTTTACCGTCAGGTGAAAATATTAGTTTTAATATCATTTCATAAGAATCTGGATAATATCCAGCATGAGATTTTTGAGAAATAGTTGCAGTCAAATAATCTTTACCTTCTGTCATTTTCATTTTATTAAGTGTTTTTTCATTTGCGCCTGTTGATGCTACAGTTAAGTCAAATATCTTAGCAACTGAAGAACCTTGAGTACCTTTATATTCTTCATTTCCACCATAAATATTATTGGCACATATTCTTGCTTGTTTATTTGCTGGTCCTGCAAGAGCAATCATTGCTTTACCTTTATTAATAAATTCTTCTACTTCTACAACATCACCTACAGCATAAATATTAGGATCAGAAGTTCTCATATAATTATCAACTATAATTCCACCACGTTGATTTAAATCAAGACCTGCATCCTTAGCTAATTTACTGTTAGGGCGCACTCCTATTGATAGGATAACCATATCACCTTTTAGTTGTTTACCACTTTTTAAAGTAATTATTACATTACCATTTTCATTTTTGAATTTATCTACAGGGTCTCCTAAACAAAGATTCACATTGTTCGCAACCATGTTGCTTTGAACAAGTTTTGCCATTTCAAAATCAAGTGGAGCCATTACTTGATTCATAGCTTCAGCAACTGTTACTTTTAAGCCAGCTTCGTGAAGATTTTCTGCCATTTCAAGACCAATAAAACCTCCACCTATTACTACAGCACTTTTCGGGTTGTTTTCTTTAATATATTTTTTAATATTATCCGTATCTGGAACAGTCCAAAGAGTAAAGATTCCAGGTGAATTAATACCTTCTATAGGTGGTTTTAATGGGGAAGACCCTGTTGAAATTATTAATATATCATAATTTTCTGTATAAGAATCTCCCATTACAATATTTTTTACTTCAACTTGTTTTTTTTCCTTGTTTATAGAAGTAACTTCTGAATTAATTCTAACGTCTACATTGTATTTTTTTGACATAGCTTCAGGGGTTTGTAATAACAACGAAGCTCTTTCCTTTATTACATTACCTATATGATAAGGAAGACCACAATTTGCATAAGAAACATAAGGTCCCTTTTCTAATATTACTATTTCAGAAGTTTCATCTAGTCTTCTGAGTCTGGCAGCTGCAGTGGCACCACCAGCTACGCCGCCGATTATTACTATCTTTTTGCTCATAATATCCTCCGCATTTATGTTAATATTTCTTATTTTTTATTTTTACTTTAATAATTGT